>CAZVNK010000320.1:0-1569 GCA_964628115.1 uncultured Ignavibacteriaceae bacterium
ACGATCGCGTCTTGTTGATAGCGTCCGCCCGGGATCCCGACCGGCCCGGTGATGGGGGTCGGATTCTTGATTGCGTCGCCCAGTCCGGCCGCCTCGAGACCGTGCGAGCCGGTGGGGGAGGCCTGCGGGAGAATCGCCAGTTCAGGATAGTTGGAATGTGCCGGTTGCAACATCCCGCCGGTGGAGGTGGAGCGGACGTCGCCGACGGCCTCGCGGATTTTCTGTTGAATGCTGACGCCGCGATGCATGTCAAACGCCTTGTTGCGATAATACCCGACAAAGGGGTCGTCGTCGCGAAGCAGTTCCGCGGCGACCACGTCGATCAATTCCTTGCCGCCGCACCCGATAAAAAATTTGCACAGTCCCTTGCGCAGGAGTAGTTTTTCCTCCAGTTCGATACGGCGCGTTAGCACCATCGAGCGGTACATCCGTATCAGTGCTTCGCGATTCAGTCCGCCGTATCCTGACAGATCGGGTTCTTTTTTTTCGGTCGGTTTTAGAGTCTTTATATAGTCTCGTACTTCGTAAAAAGCCAAGGTTCACTCCCGTTTCATTGATTTATCCATCCGATGTCCGTTCAAAATATACGATTTCTATAACCCGTATAGAGAAAAAAGGTTTCCGGGAATCCGGTGAGGAGAAACAGGGACAAACTCTGACGATTTTATAATGCCGATGCCCATCCCGCCAGCGAATGTGTCAGGCCGGGCGCGACCACGTTGCCGGTGCGAAGCATGAGATAACCCAAAAGCAGGCTGAAGGGAAACAGTAGCAGTGCGCCGGCCAATGCGTCGACGGGCGGGGCGCCGATGACTGCCAGACGCTGGCTGAGATGCACCAGTGTCATCAACATCGATGCCTTCAGCCACCCTGGTGTGCGTCCGAACCATCCAACCAACCTCGTTTGCACGTAGCCGCAAAAGACCTCCTCTTCGCCGAACCCGACAACGGCATAATACCCCAACAAACCGACATGAGAGCCGGTCAGGGACGACGGGTTGTGTTTTAACGACAGGATGACGGTGCCGACCAGGACTCCCACGATCAGTCCGATTATTGTCGAAGATATGAGATTATGGCGGGTTAATCCCGCCGATGCCCATTTTTCCCGCAAGAGCTTGACCGTGGCCAGAACCGGAAAAACCAATAACAGGGTGAGTACCAGTCGCGAAGATCGCCCGGACACCGTTGCCAAACCGCCTTCCGTCTCACCGTCATGATTCGATGGCCACGGTTTTTCTTCGGGGGCGCATTCCTTGACAAAGGCCATTTCGCGCGACAATCCCGAATCGGCGGCGGTGCAGGAATCCCGAACCGGGTAGATGTCCTCAAGCGACGCTATTTCCCGAGAGGACTGTGAGTTGGTGGTCATTTCCGAAACGGTAAATGTTTTGGCGGATTCTTTCAGGGTGCAGGCAAATAAAAAAAGTGATCCCAACAACACCGATATGCCAACGCAGAGAATGGCCGACATGCCTGATTTGCGAACGTCGGCGAAATTCCATTTCATGACAGTCATGCCGCCAAACCGCGTGATCAAAAAGATTACGCCGGCGATGGCGGCGTACA
>CAZVNK010000320.1:1579-3798 GCA_964628115.1 uncultured Ignavibacteriaceae bacterium
TGTCTTTCATCTGCTGGTAACGCTCCAGATCCTTTTTTCCGGCCGGAAAAGATTGTCATGCCGTTCATAAGATAGCGATTACGTTAATCGGGTGAGAATGAAGTTGCCTGATGTGGCGCGTCCTCCCGGTATGGGTTCGTTAATGCCGAGATCGATACGGACATGCTGATGAATCGAGGATGACACTCGGGCATATCGTCATTGACAATATCGATCCGACCATTGATTCTTTATATATGTTGTATCGGTTAATACTCAGAATTATATTAGAGCGATTTGAGATATGATAAATGTTGAGTGATAATT
Organism: uncultured Ignavibacteriaceae bacterium; assembly: GCA_964628115.1. Lineage (GTDB taxonomy): Bacteria > Zixibacteria > MSB-5A5 > GN15 > PGXB01 > JAFGAL01. Next base: position 1,886 of record CAZVNK010000320.1, read on the forward strand.
ATGGGGGAAGACGGTTATGGCGCGCAAAAACAAGAAAAATACAATCAGCCCGGCCATGTGGTTGCGTTACGGCCTGTTGGCGTTTATTCTGATTTATATCACGTATATCGGCCTGATGCATCAACGGGCACAGACCGTGTTCCCGCCGGTGGACGCGCTTTGTCCGTTCGGGGGATTGGAGTCGTTGTACAGCATTCTGTTTCACGGTCAGTATCTCAACCGCATATTTATCTCGAGTTTTATTCTGCTGGGGATTACGGTCATACTGATCTTTGTTTCCGGGCGGTCGTTTTGCGGCTGGCTTTGCCCGTTGGGGACTCTGCAGGGGATCATTGGCGGGATCGGTCGTCGATTGACCCGGCGCAAATTCCCGCTGTCATTGAAGGCCGACCGCCGCATTCGCCATCTGCGATATCCCATATTGATCGTCTTTACCGTCGGCGCCTGGATCGGTGGCAAATTACTGATTCGGCCCTATGATCCCTGGGTGGCGTACATGCATCTGTCGGAGTTCGGCGACGTGATCGACGAATTCCCCATCGGTCTGGCGATTCTGATAATAGCACTGATCGCCTCGCTTTTCATTCCCCGGTTTTTTTGTCGTTATTTGTGCCCGATGGGCATCGTTCTCGGCATTGTCAATCGTTTGTCGGCCTTTCGCCTGGAGCGAAATCCGGACACCTGCATCAATTGCATGCTGTGCGATAAAAAGTGCCCGGTCGGTATTCCCGTCGAAAGCATGGACGTGATCGACCGAGTGGAGTGTTTGTCTTGCGGCGAATGTGTTCCGGTTTGCCCGGTTCCGAATACTCTGGAATTCAAGCTGGCGAAAAAGAGACTGATTACGCCCATTGCTTTGGGGGTAACGGTTGTCGTCGTGTTTTTCGGCGTCATCGGCCTGACCAAGGCGCTTGGCGTATACAAGAGCACTTCACCGTCGGTGAAGGAAATGATTATGACCGGCGGGATCGATCCCGATGAAATCAAGGGGTACATGAACATCGACGACGTGGCACAATTGTTTGCCATACCGATGGACACGCTATATGCACGTCTTGATATCGACAAAGACGTTGTGCCGTCGGGGACCAAGCTGAAAGAGATCAAAAACGTATTGAAAAACGATTTCGAAGCCGACAGTGTTCGCGTAATCGTCCGGCAAATTCTGTCCGAGAGCGAATGGGAGCCGTCTGAGGGGGAAACCGGATTGCCGTCACCGCAGTCGATTATGGGCACGCAAACCATTCGAGAAGTGTCAATACAATTCGATATTCCTCTTCAAGAATTATATCGCGAACTCGGTCTTGATTCGCTGGAGATTCCTCCCGATACCCAATGCCGCGAAATCAAGAATCTTGCGGGGGAGAGGTATCACACCTCTGCGGTTCGCAATGCCGTGACGCGAATTCTGGAAAAGTAAAACCACCATGCAATAAAAAAGGGCAGTGAGATCACTGCCCTTTGTCTAGTATGTCTTCACGCAATTACGGACAATGCGGTTCGGGGCCTTGCGGAGTGCCATATAAATAATCGATGATATACAGCACGTCCAGCAAATTAGTGGCGCCATCCGCGTTGACATCGGAGGATTGCGGCGGATCGGGAGCCGGGCCTTGCGGGACACCGTACAGATAGTCGATGACATACAGCACGTCCAGCAGGTTGATCAACTCGTCACCGTCGGCGTCTCCGCAGACGAAGTTAGGGGCAATCACCAAAACATAGGCCTGTTCATCGGCGCTTCCGGCGTTGTCGACCACTCGGGCGGTGAAATTGATTTCACCCTCGGTCATTACCGTTCCACTGAGAAGGCCTTCGGAAGTCAACGTCATTCCCGTGCCGTCGAGATCATTGAACTTATCCAACCATACAACGGGTTCCGTGCCGTCGGAATATTCCAGTTGAACGGAGTA
>CAZVNK010000321.1:0-336 GCA_964628115.1 uncultured Ignavibacteriaceae bacterium
ACACCCCGGGCACCGAGACGATCGGTATCAACATGAGATAGTACCCCTGGCTGTACCCCAGATCGGTCCACGGAAACGCGAACTGCGAAAGACTGCGAAAATATTCCATCCCCACCCAGAGGATCGGGAGACTAATCAAGCCCAGTGTCTTTTTAAACCGATACAGCCGGTTGGCCGCCAAAAGCACCACTGCCGGGTACAACGAAAGAACCACGATCGCGGCCACCATCCCGGGCGGGGTCACTACCGCCACCCAGTACAGCTGAAACAGATTACTCATGAACGCGAAGAAATACGCCGCGCCGAACGCCGCTTTGCCTTTCAGGTTGAAGATAA
>CAZVNK010000321.1:349-3782 GCA_964628115.1 uncultured Ignavibacteriaceae bacterium
GAAAGCGGCAAATAGGCAAGCGCAAGTATTAAGGCCCAGAAGGTAAGCTCCGCGCGACGGAGTCGCACCGGAACCTCATCGGGCCAGACAACCGCCCTAATTGCGCGAAACAGAGACTTCACCTGCTACCAGTAATGATACTCCGGTCATTTCTTCCGGTTGTTTGATTCCCAGACACTGCAATATCGTCGGCGCCAAATCGGCCAGTTTCCCGCCCTCACGAAGATGCATCTTGTCGCATTTTCCGGCGCTGTCATAGAATATGCACGGCACCGGATTGGTGGTGTGGGCCGTATGCGGACCATCGGTCGACGGATCATACATTTGCTCGGCATTGCCGTGATCGGCGGTGATAATCGCCTGTCCGCCGACATCATCCACCGCTGTCAGGACTTTCGCCAGTCCGGCGTCGACCGCCTCGACCGCCTTGATCGCGGCCGCCTCGATACCGCTGTGACCGACCATCTCGCCATTGGCGAAGTTCAAAACACCGACGTCGTATTTCCCGGAACGAATCCGTTTCGCCGCCTCGTCGGCCACCGCGACCGATGACATCTCCGGCTGAAGATCGTAGGTCGCCACCTTCGGCGACGGGATCAACGCGCGGTCCTCGTTTTCGAACGGTTGCTCCACTCCGCCGTTGAAGAAAAACGTCACATGCGCGTATTTTTCGGTCTCGGCGATACGCAACTGCCGCAGGCCCTCTCGCGAGATCACCTCGCCGAAAATATTGTTCAGATGCACCGGCGGAAACGCCACGTGCGCCGCAGTCAGGGTGATATCGTACTCCGTCATCGTTATCAGATGCACCGCCGGATTGTCCGGATGCGGAAAACCGTCGGGATCGTCGCCTGTCAGGATGTGGCACAACTGACGCACCCGATCCGACCGGAAATTGAAAAAGATCGCCGTATCCCCGTCACGCAAACGCCCCTCATCGGGATGGTCGAGATTCATCACCACCGGCACGATAAACTCATCGGTAACATCGGCCTCGTATGATTTCCGAATCGCCGCCACCGGATCGTCGAATCGCTCGCCGATTCCGTTCACGATGGCCTGATATGATTTTTCCACGCGCTCCCAGCGCTTGTCGCGATCCATCCCGTAATACCGTCCCGAAACCGTCGCCACCCGTCCCAGTCCGAGACCGTTGAAATAGTCGACCATTTCTCGCATATACTCCGCACCCGAGTGCGGCGGCGTGTCGCGACCGTCCATGAAAGCATGCAAATACAATCTCGTAACACCCGCGTCTTTCGCCATTTTCGCAAGCGCCTTGATATGCTCCATCGAGGAATGCACGCATCCGTCGGAAACCAGTCCGAACAAATGCACGGCCTTGCCGTCGGTGACGGCTTTTTTCATGCCGTCCAGAAATACCTGGTTGGAGAAAAAATCGCCGTCGGCAATCGCCTTGTCGATCCGTGTCACTTCCTGATAGACAACGCGCCCGGCGCCGATATTGAGATGCCCCACTTCCGAATTGCCCATCTGGCCTTCCGGAAGTCCCACCGCCAGGCCGGAGCCTTCAATGGTCACGTGGGGACAGGTTTGCAGTAGTTTATCGATAGTGGGTTTGTTTGCCAAAGCCACGGCATTATGCTCGGTCTGTTCGCGCAGGCCGAACCCGTCAAGAATACACAGCAGGAACATGGCTAATCCTTTAAAATGACGTCTTTCGTACCCTCGGTGATCGTACCTATTACATACGGTCGTTCACCCGAACTCTTTAGCCTTTCAACCACGTTCTCCGCCAGATGTTCCGCGACCACAAGGACATAGCCAATGCCCATGTTGAACGCCTGGAACATGTCCGGTTTGGCCACGTCGCCGGTTTTCTGCAAATAGTCGAATATCGGCGGGATTGGCCAGCTTGCGGTATCGATAACCGCCTGTAAACCGTCAGGAAGAATTCTCACCAAATTGCCGCGCAAACCGCCGCCGGTGATATGCGCCATGCCGCGAACTTCATAATCATCGAGAACCGCCATGATCGGATGAAGATAACAGCGATGCACCGCCAGAAGGGCATCGGCGGCGCTCATATTTAGCATGTCAATCCTATCATCCGGTTTTAGCCCGGCGATATCAAAAACGATTTTGCGCGCCAGGGTAAAGCCATTGGTATGCAAACCATCCGATCCGAGACCGATCACCACGTCGCCCGCCTGTATCGCGGAACCGTTGATAATCCGCTCCTGATCGACCAGCCCGACAACAACTCCGGCCAGATCGTCTTCCCCGGCCTGATAAAAGCCCGGCATTTCCGCCGTTTCGCCGCCGATTAACGCCACTCCGGCATTGCGACAGCCGTTGGACAAGCCCTCCACCACGTCGGCGGCGACTTCGGGACAAAGCACTCCGGTGGCATAATAATCCATGAAAAACAGCGGCCGTGCGCCGTGTACGAGAATGTCATTTATGCAGTGATTGACCAAATCCTCGCCGACCGTTTTGTGACGTCCGGTCATGAATGCGATTTTCAGCTTGGTGCCGACGCCGTCGGCGGATGAGATCAACACCGGACTTTTCAGTCCGCTCAGATTCGGCTTGAAAAAACCGCCGAACTGCCCGATTTCGGTCAATACCGCGTCGCTGAACGTCGCCTTCGCCAGCTTCTTGATTTTATCGACCGCTCGATCGGCGGCCGCGATATCGACCCCGGCGGACGCATAATCCAGCTTTTTCTTTTCCATCATCGACCGCCTTTCACTATCGGCAACTCACGTTTTATCATCGAAATCACAACCTAATACGCGTCGCAGACGATGTCAAGATAATTGCCCGATGGGTATCTTGCCATCGATTAAAGGCCAATATCGGCAGTAATATAATTCTGTCCGGATTATTGCAGGTGCGATGCACCTACCGTTCCAGCTTATCCAGCAAATCCAGCACCGCCTGAAAATCAGGAGGAAGGGCGGAATCGAATGACATATCCTTTTCGGTAATCGGATGGACAAACGCCAGTTTTTTGGCGTGAAGCGCCTGACGATCAAGCAGTTTCAGAACCTGACGACCGGTTTCCCTGGCTCCTGAGACCACTCCCCGATGCCATTTGGCGCGACCACCGTAATCGGGATCACCGAAAACCGGGTGTCCCAGATGCGACAGATGCACCCTGATTTGATGCGTTCGTCCGGTTTGAAGATGCACCTCGAGCAGGTCGTACAGTTCATACCGCTCCAGCAGGCGATAATCGGTAACCGCCTCGCGGCTGTTGCGGTTGGTCACGGTCATTTTCTTGCGGTCTCTGATCGACCGTCCGATCGGAAGATCGATCGATCCCTGCTCCTCTTTCATGTGGCCGCAAACCAGCGCATAATAGGTCCGTTTGATATGGCGATCCCGCAGTTGATCCTGCAATGCCAGATGCACCCGGTCGGTTTTGGCGATCACGATCAAACCACTAGTATTTTTGTCCAGACGA
>CAZVNK010000322.1:0-1655 GCA_964628115.1 uncultured Ignavibacteriaceae bacterium
GAACGGGAAGCTGATCAACTTTCAACCCTTGGTCTAACCTCACCATCGCCAGCTGTCGGAATCGCGTCCACCAGCCGCTTGCGAATCCCGACCGCGGTCAGCAGGAAAAAGACCAGCCCGGAGATAAACACGATTCCCAGCGCGGTCGGCCAGGCGACTTTCTCTCCGAGCACGACCGAATAGGTGAAATACGAGTTCAGCCCCATCCCCGGCGCCATGGCAATCGGGGTGTCGGCCAGCACGCCGACCAGAATGGTCCCGATCGCGGCCGCGATACAGGTCACCGCGATCAAAGCGTCCTTGTCCATTCCGGTAGTGGCCAGCATCTCCGGATGCACGAACAGTATATATGCCATCGCCAAAAAGGTGGTGGTCCCGGCGAGCACTTCGGTTTTGATATCAGTTTGTCCCGTAATAAATTTCACGATCTCCTCCCTTATGCCATTACCAGCTATATAGATATAAAAGCCGATGGCCGTCAATGTAATTTTATCGATATTCTCTTGCTTTTATCAACGCAATTCCTATATTCCGCGCGATACAATATTCCTGCAGACATCTTGACACAATTTGGAGACGGGGTTAACGGTCCGGTTTGGAAATTATTGCCAAAAAGGGAACAGATGTAATCTGATCGACGTTTACGTGAACAATTCGCAGAATATATTTAAAACCATATAACAGGAGGTAATGTCAAAACATGGAAGACATTTGGGCAATCTTAATGGATTGGGCGACTTTATACGGACTGAAAATCATTGGCGCAATAGCCATATTGATAATCGGTCGTATCGCGATCGGTATTCTGGCCGGAGTTGTCCGGCGGTTAATGGATCGAAGCAAGGCTGATGCGACCCTGACCAAATTCGTCGTCAGTCTCACCAGAATCGCGCTGATGGTCTTCGTCGTCATCGCCGCGTTGGGAACGGTGGGCGTCCAGACGGCATCATTCGTGGCGGTCATCGGTGCCGCCGGTCTGGCAATCGGCTTCGCCCTGCAGGGATCGCTGTCCAATTTCGCATCCGGCGTGATGTTGATCATTTTCCGGCCGTTCAAGGCGGGTGATTACGTCGAGGCCGGCGGAACCGGCGGATCGGTCGAATCGATCCAGATCTTCAATACCATTCTCAAGACGCCGGACAATAAAAAAGTGATTATTCCAAACAGCAAAATCACCGGCGACAGCATCACCAATTACTCCGCCATGGAAATGCGGCGGGTCGACATGGTGTTCGGGATCGGCTACGGCGACGACATTAAAAAGGCCAAAACGACTCTGGAGCGGATTTTATCGGAAGATTCGCGCATCCTGAAAGACCCGGCTTTCACGGTAGCGGTGTTGGAGTTGGCCGACAGCTCGGTCAATTTCGCGGTTCGTCCGTGGGTAAAAACGGCGGATTACTGGGCGGTCTATTTCGATGTTACCGAAAAAGTCAAGCTGACCTTCGATCAGGAAGGCATCTCGATTCCGTTCCCGCAACAGGACGTTCACATGCATCAGGTTACGGCATAAGACAAGGAGGGACACGTATCGTGACAATGACAACCAGAACCTTAATCGGCATCCTGGGGATTATCATCCTTTCGACAGGTCTTGTCGTAGCACAGGAAATCGACGCCCGGCTTCTTCTTCGCGTTGATGAACTCGCCCTTGG
>CAZVNK010000322.1:1665-2042 GCA_964628115.1 uncultured Ignavibacteriaceae bacterium
AAATCGACACGAGTCATGTCGGGTGGAAAACGTCGCTGGTAATCGATGTCACCACCACCCAGACCGCGTATTCGGATTCCTGGGATGGCGGCGAGTCGGGAGCGTTCAGTTGGGTCGGTAATCTCAACGGGGCGGCGGAGAAAAGACTCAATGAGTGGTTTCATCTGCGTTCCACGCTGAAACTGTCATTCGGTCAGACGTTGACCCAAAACGAAGACAAATCGTGGAATCGCCCGAAGAAATCCACGGATTTGATCGATTTCGAAAACGTCGGACGTTTTTTACTCAATACGTATATCGATCCATACGTTGCTTTCCGCGTTGAATCGCAGTTTCTCAACGCCTCATTCAGCCCCAGGAAGCGTTATCTTACGCCG
>CAZVNK010000322.1:2052-3773 GCA_964628115.1 uncultured Ignavibacteriaceae bacterium
CAAGCTAACCGAGTCGGCAGGTATCGCGCGGCGTTTTTATGAAAAGGAAAACGATCTTATCACCAGTCGTCTGGGTCTGGCCCTGCGACAGATTATCAAGCGCGAGGTGATTATCGACAGCGTGAATATCCTCACCGAAGACTCGACCCTGACCGACGGGGGGATTGAATCGGTTACCGATGTTTCTCTGACGCTCAATCACCAGATGCAATATACCGGCAAATTGACGCTGTATAAGGCCTTTTTCTTCTCCGGCAAGGACGAGGTTAAGGGCACGCCATTCGAGGACGACTGGAAGGCGGTCGATATCAACTGGGAGAATATCATTGCGGCATCACTTTCGAAAATCATTACGGTGAATTTCTACACGCAATTGCTGTATGATAAAGAAGTGAGCAAGAAAGGGCGTTTCAAAGAAACACTCGGAATCGGATTTGTATTCAAAATGATTTGATGACAGATCGACAGACAAAAAAAGGCCCTGATTTCAGGGCCTTTTTTAGATAAACGTCATTTGATTATTCGTCTTTGGATTGCTTGATCTCTTCGACCACCTTGTCCATAATCTCGCGAGGAACCTCTTCGTAATGTGAGAAAGTCCGCGAATAGATGCCCTGTCCGGAAGTCATCGAGCGCAGGTCCACCGAGTAGTTATACAGTTCCGCCTGGGGAACCGTGCCCCGAACCTTCTGATAACGTCCTTCGGGATCCATGCCGGCGATTTTCCCTCTTCGGCTGGATAAATCCCCCATAACGTCACCGGTATACTCGTCCGGCACCAAAACCTCCACGTTGTAAACCGGTTCCAGCAGGATCGGCGTGCATTTCAGGAATCCCTCCCGAAACGCCATTAACGATGCCATTTTAAAGGCCATATCGGACGAGTCCACGGCGTGATAAGAACCGTAAAATACCGCTACCTTGACGTCTACCACGGGCGATCCTGACAAACCACCATCGATCATGGCTTCCACGACACCTTTTTCGACCGACGGAATAAACTTTCCGGGAATGACGCCGCCCTTGATTTCATCGGCGAATTCAAAGCCACCACCCCGGACATTCGGCTCGATTCTCAAATGGACGTCGCCATACTGCCCTCGGCCGCCGGACTGCTTTTTGTACCGATGCTGAATTTCCGTCTTTCCCTTGATGGTTTCGCGGTAAGGAATTCTGGGTTTGAACTGCTCGATCTCAACACCGAATTTCTTGTTGAGTTTCCCGGTGATGATTTCGGTATGGGTCGATCCCTGAGTGAATAACACGGTTTGGCGCAGAGCCGGATCGATGATAATCTTGAAAGTGGGATCTTCATCATTGAGACGCTGAAGCCCGGTTGACAGCTTTTCCTCGTCGCCTTTGGCCTTCGGGCGCACGCCGACGTCCATAACCGGCTCCGGATATTCCACATTCGGCATCATGACCGGCATATCCTTCGTCGCCAGCGTGTCTCCGGCCTTGGTCGATTTAAGTTTAACCAGCGCCGCCACGTCGCCGGCATGGACAGCGTCGATTTCCTTCCGCTCTTTGCCGCTGACAGAGTAAATCTGGCTGAGACGTTCCGATGTTTGCTGATTGAAATTCTGGACGTCCGCCCCCTGAGCCGCCTTTCCGGAGATTACCTTAAACAGCGAGATGTCGCCGATGTGGGCTTCGGAAAGCGATTTAAAGACATACAGCGCAAGCTTGCCATCGGTTTTAACGTCCACGCCAATGATTTC
>CAZVNK010000323.1:0-3768 GCA_964628115.1 uncultured Ignavibacteriaceae bacterium
AATCGATGTTACCCATGACGCATTCAGCCCGGGATTAATACTGTCGCTATATAAGAGATATGAAAAATCTCCGGCGAACTTCACGAGATTGGTATTGAACATAGCGCCGTTAAAACCTATCCAGGCAAAGCCGGAATCATCAAAGATTAGCGCGGTAACAGTATTGGATCGCATGAAAAGACCTGATGTTTTATTATACGACGTTATATCCACGCCGGCGTTAGTGACGACGGGAAACATACATAGGATTGTCACAATACCGATAACTTCTCGCACATGGGAAAGATACCAATTTCGCATCAGCCTGAAACCTCCGTTGCACACAATCAATACCTGTAATATATGAACGAATTCGGGGTATCGAATGTTCTATTAAATAAGTTGCAAAACAAACGAGAATCTTTCGCAAATGAGGGGTCCCAATATTCTCGCTTGCGCTTTTGGGCATTATCTATTATCCTTAAGTTGTTGACGAACAAAGGACTAATACCCGTACATCCGGACGATGACGATTCCGGAACCATACAATACGCATACAAGCAATATAAATGATAGTGAGAATGAATTATGAAAAAAATACATATAATCGCATGTTTGATATTACTTCTGCTGGGAGTTCCACACCTGTCGACGGCCGGAACGCTTTCATCCGATCTAGGCGCTTTATCGCAAACGGACACATCCGATGAACCCATCCCGGTATTGATATTGTTACCGGCACAAAAAAACACCATCACACTGAAAGAGGAGTTGGTATCGTTATATGCCACACGCGCCGAGCGTCACTATCACGGCATGATTCATCTTCAACAAAAAGCCGCTATCGATCAGAAGGATATGTTGAATGAATTACGACAGATGGAAACCGCCGGTCTGGCGGCCAATATCAAAAGCCACTGGATCATCAATGCCGTCACCGCCAATATCGCCGTATCGGAGCTTGAAAAGCTGGCATCGCGCAAGGACCTGCTTGAGGTGCGTTCCATCCCCGAAGCGGTAGGCATAGTCCCGCCGGATCAGTCGTATCATAAATCAGACTTTTTAAAGACGGCGGATTCGATGGAATGGAATATCAAGGCCATTGGTGCGGATTCGGCATGGAGCTTGGGGTATACCGGCGCCGGACGGCTGGTTTGCTCGTTCGATACCGGGGTCAAGGGCGTGCATCCGGCCCTGATTAACGGCTGGAAGGGGCATGACGGCGACTCGGCCGCGGCCTGGTTCGATCCCATTTACGGTGAAAGTTTCCCGCACTATATCGCAGATGCCGGTAATTACCCGTGGCATGGAACTCACACGATGGGAACCATGGTCGGTATCGACAATGCCACCGGTGACACGATCGGAGTCGCTCCCGAGGCAAAATGGATTGCGGCCGGCGTTATCGACGTTCCCGGAGCATCGATAATCGACGCGTTCGAATGGGCAGCCGATCCCGACGGCGATCCCAACACGATCGGCGACGTTCCCGACGTGATCAATCACAGTTGGGGAATCAGCAACGACGATTTTGGATGTAATGACTATTTCTGGGCAATGATCGACAATACCGAGGCACTTGGAATCGTCAATATCTTCGCGGCCGGCAACGACGGAGCCGCCGAATCAATCAGCAATCCGGCCAATCGCCCGGAGTGTTTCGCGGTCGGCGCGCTTGATTCCATCACTTCCACCGACACGCTGATTGCCGATTTCTCATCGCTCGGCCCGTCGGATTGCGACGGCACCACGATCAAGCCCGACGTGGTCGCGCCGGGAGTGGCGATACGATCATCATATTATATTATAGACTATTATGTCGCCGGGGGTACCTCAATGGCGTCGCCGCACGTGGCCGGAGCGGTGGCGCTTCTGCGCCAGGCGTCTCCCGATGCCACGGTCGATGAAATCAAACAGGCCTTAAAAGACGGATGTATCCCCCTGGGAGTATCGTCACCCAACGACACGATGGGATACGGCCTGATCAATATCCCGGCGGCAATCGAAGCGCTCACTCCGATATCGACTTCCGATTTGTGGGTGGCCGGTTTTAATCACGGCAATCCCGATCCCGGCGCATCGGTAAGTATCCCCGTGTATGTCACCAACAAGGGAACTCAGCTCACCGACGTATACGGCATCATATCCGGGGGAACGGGCAAAATAACTTATTCGGCCGAGGATGACTCTCTGTATTTCGGGACGGTCGGACCATTTGCCGATATCGGCGGTCATATTGATTTCGCATTTCAGGTGGTCGACACGGTCACTCCCGGCTCGATGATTACCCTTGATTTTACCCTGCATGGTTCCGGCGACTATGTTAAGGCGACAAAGTTATATATTCAGGTCGGCGACATGCCGGAGCAGGCGTATTACACCCACAATACCGGACGAGTGCAGTTCACGCTCTCCAATTTCGGGCAATATGGTTTTTCGACCGATAGCTTTGTTCCGCTGGGATATTCCGGATTTACCTTCGATGGCGTGAATTGTCTTTATGAAGCGACCTTCATGGTCGCCTCCGACGCCGACCATGTCTCCGATGCCGGACGAAACGTGTTTCCGGAGCCGGACAACGATTTCAAAGTCGCTCCGGGGGGGGAATTGATAACCTCCGCACCGGGACCGTACGCCGATCAGGAAACAGTCTGCGCTTTCGACGACAGCAAGGCCGAAAATCCGATTGGTGTGGAAATCCGCCAGAAATCATTCAGTTGGAACACCGCCCCCGACGACCAATATGTCATTCTGGAATTTGAAATTACCAACGTCTCGGGTGGGACGTTGAATAATCTCTATGCCGGGATGTACCTCAACTGGGATCCCTATGAGGGAATTATATATACCACGGCGCATTATTCGGCGGCCGACGAACTGGGGTATCTGTACTATTCCCGCATTGGCATAAATGAACGATATCGCGGCATATCGGTAATCAATGATGAGGGAACGGCGTCATATTCAATCGTGAAAATGCGCAAGGTCAATGGGTCATTTGTTTGGGAATCTTATCCCGAAACCGAGAAGTTCTCGGACTTGACTTCAGGCATAACAACCGACAGCCTTAATGGCTACGATTCCCTCGATTTGGCACATGTCATATCCACCGGGCCGTTTTCACTCACGCCGGGGCAGTCCGATACGGCGGTATTCGCGCTGGTGGCGGCGGATGATTTGGCCGGGCTGAAAGCAGTCGCGACCAATGCTTACGACAAGTATCAGATCACGCTCGACGTGGAAACGGTCGACCCGGGCGTTTTGCCGGAACGATTCACCCTGCATCAAAATTATCCCAATCCGTTCAATCCCTCGACTGAAATTGCATTCAGCCTGGCAAGGCGGGCGACGGTGGAGTTGACGATTTACAATTTGCTGGGCGAACAGGTGACCAAACTGGTCAATCGGGAACTTCCGGCAGGGGTCTACAAGACAAACTGGAACGGCACGGACGGCGACGGAAAATCGGTCGCAAGCGGTGTCTATTTCTACCGTCTCAGTTTCGACGGCTCCGCCCGAACCCGCAAGATGCTATTGTTGAAGTAGATCGTAAGGAGCGAAAACGCGATTTATTCCGCCGGGAACGGCTGGGATCGGCACAACGGGGGAACCACCGGCCAAAAACCGGGTTATAATGTGCCGACAGAGGAGATATTTACGCGTATTTGACTTGACAGAAAAGCGAAAAAGTATATACTAAGACGCACAAAAGCAGACGTCCCCATCGTCTAGTCGGTCTAGGACACTGCCCTTTCACGGCGGCAACAGGGGTTCGAATCCCCTTGGGGA
>CAZVNK010000324.1:0-3767 GCA_964628115.1 uncultured Ignavibacteriaceae bacterium
TATTACGATACGATCTTTATCGTTCCGACCACCATGTGGTTTGACACCGTAAAAGTTCCCATCGAGCTTTTGGTGGCCGGATTCCCGCCGGGTGACCTTAACCACGACGGGTCCATCAACCTGCTGGATATTCTCTATCTGATTCTCTATCTCTACCAGAATCCGCCGGGAGCGGCTCCCAATCCCACGAGTATGGGCGATGTGAACGGCGACGGCAATGTTGACCTGCTGGATATTCTCTACCTGATCGAATATCTCTACGGTGAACCTGCCGGGCCGGCACCGGTCAGTTATTACTAATCGATCTTCCGACAGACGATGCATGGGCCAATCCGCCGATAATCTAACTGTTGACTAAAATCGCGTGTGGCGTATATTTTATACAGCCACAGTTTACTGCAACAAGAATGAATAACCGGGTGGATATATGCCCGCACCGACATTCGCACCGCCAAAGCCGTCGCTTTTTATACTGACGATATGCCTGTTGGTTATTCTGGCGTTAACCGTATCGGCAGACACCATCCGCGTTCCCTATGATATGCTATCCATTCCGGCGGCAATTGGTATTGCCACGGACGGCGACACGGTTCTGGTATATCCAGGCACGTATGTCGTGAAACTTAATTTCTACGGCAAAAACATAACCGTGACCAGTCTCGATGGGCCGTCGGCCACCATGTTAATGCCACCGGATGATGCGACTGCGACGGTTCGGTTCGTCAGCGGTGAAACCGATTCAGCGGTGCTTTCGGGATTCACCTTTCTCGATGGCCACAATATCCCGGTTATTTACGTTTCCGGAAGCTCACCGACCATACAAAACAATCGTTTCTTCAATCATTACGGCCTGATGCAAAATCACGCCGTTATCCGCGTTACCGGCGACGCCCATCCCAATATCCACCACAATTTGTTCGACAATAATCGTGACGCCTGGGGAGTGATCTGGTCCGATACCGATTCGATCACTGTGACCAACAACACCATCGTCAATGCCAAGCGGGGAATGGTGATATATTCGGCCAATTCGATTGTCAAAAACAATATCGTTACGGGGTGCAGTGAATACGGCTTCTTCAACAACCTGCTGTCCATGATCCGTCAATACAACGATATCTGGAACAATACGATTGATTACTACGACGGCATGATGGCCGATTCCACCGATCTCTCGGTCGATCCGCTGTTTGTCGATACCGTTGCCGCCGATTATTCTCTGCAATGGGGATCGTCGTGCCTCGATACCGGCGATCCGGGAGAAGAATACACCGATCCCGACGGCACCCGCAATGATATCGGCGCCTTTTATTACGATCAGACACCGCCGCAACTTTTGGCTTATGACCCGGCCATGCATTCCGCGAACGTCCCGGCCACGGTCGGCGTGGCATTGACCATTGACATGCGGATGGATACGGCGACGATTGTCGACAGCGCCGTGTTCGTGTATTCGGAACGCCTCGGACGTCCCGTCGGAATATATAACTACGATCCCGATATCATGCAGGCGATGTTCAATCCCGCCGTGCCTCTGCCGCCCGGTGACCGTGTTCGCGTGGTCGTTACCGAGGCGGTTCGATCAGAGCGGCATATCCCACTCGATACGACTTTTGCCTGGGCATTTACGATTGCCGTGAGTGACGGGTATGGCCATTTTATCGCGGATTCGGCGTATACCGTCGGAGTCAATCCTTATGCCGTCGTGGCGGCCGATTTCGACGGCGATAGTGACATCGACCTTGCCACTGCCGATTACAGTGTCAATACGGTTTCCGTTCTTGATAATAACGGCGACGGTACAGTTCAGGCGGGGGTAGCATACGGCGTCAATACCGGGCCGCTGGCGCTGGTTGCCGCCGATCTCGATGGCGACGGTCATCCCGATCTGGTGACGTCGGATTGGATATCCAGTACCGTGTCGATATTGCGAAACAACGGCGACGGGACTTTCGACGCCGATGTCAATTATCCTTCCGGGATTTCGCCCGTTGCGCTGACCGTTGCCGATCTCGATCGCGATGGATATCAGGATATTGCCACGGCCAATGCCTCTTCCGACAATGTATCGGTACTGATGAATAACGGCGATGGTACGTTCGCCGCTTGTCAAGCCTATATGGTTAACAATTATCCACGGGGAATAACCTCGGCCGATCTGGACCGCGACGGTGATATCGACCTGGTCACAACCAATCGCGATCCCGATAAAATTACCGTCCTGCGCAATAACGGCGACGGGACCTTTGCCCCGAAAATGACCTATGCCGTCGGAACCAGGCCGCATACCGTGTACGCGGCCGATCTGGACGGCGACGGTGATATCGATCTGGCCGTCGAAAACGAACAAGCGAACGACGTTTCGATTTTGAAAAACAACGGTAATGCTTCGTTCGCATCCTATGTCCTTTATGCCGTGGGCGACGCTCCCTACGGAACCTGCGGCGGCGATTTCGACGGCGACGGCGATATTGATCTGGCCGTTGCCACCCCTGGTACCGATGACATCTCCGTTCTGCTCAACCATGGCGATGCCACTTTTGCGCCGTATATCTCCTGCCCGGTACTCGGCGATATGCCCAATGCCGTCACGACCGCCGACTTTGACGGTGACGGCGCGCTGGATCTGGCCTCCGCCGACCGGCTGGCACCGTACACCGTGACCGTTCTGCGTAATATGCCGATCGCCAATCATGCCCCCGTTCTGAGTGCCGTCGGATCGAAAACAATCGAAGAGGGGCAAACCCTGAATGTTAATATAACGGCGACCGATTCCGATGAGGACGATTTGACTTTGGTTGTGGAGGAAATACCGCCCGGCGCGCAATTCAGCGACCACGGCGACGGAACCGCGTCATTCAATTGGGATGTAGCCTATGGTTTGGTCGGAGTATATCCGGTTTGGTTTATCGCTTCCGACGGCGAACTGGCCGACAGCGAGCTGGTCGAAATAACCGTCACGCCCGCCCCCCCGGAAGTAGGCGGTCTGACGATTGACGGCGCCTTTCCCGCCGATCACGTGATCGATCACACCCCGCTTGTCGTCTGGGACTATGTCGATCCGGGCGACGACAATATTCAGACGCAATTTGAGATTCAAATCGGTGTCGATGATGACTGGAGTGTGGCGGAAATGTGGGACCCGGGAGTACTGATTATGGCCGATACCGAAGTCGTGTATGCCGGCGCCGAATTACTGGATGGCGATGTGTATCATCTGCGTGTGCGTGTTTATCACGAACTGGCCGTCTCCGACTGGTATTCGGCGGTTTTCCGAATGAACACCGTACCCACCGTGCCGATTCCGATGCATCCGACCGGCAACGCCATCATTGCCACGTACACACCAATGGTGTTTCTGTGGAATGCCGAAGACGCCGAGAATGATATCAGACGCTATGATTATGAAATCTATTTGGACAGTACCGATCCCGGCCCGTTGTATGCCACTGCCGGAATCAACGAACAGGCCGATTCCACCGGATGGATCGTCAGCCCGGCGCTGGTCGAAAATCAATCGTACTGCTGGCGGGGACGGTGTTTCGACGGATATGAATATTCCGCCTGGTCACCGTTCGCGTCGTTTATGATCAATGCCGTCGAGGAACCGCCGCAACAGTTTCTCGTGGTCGAACCGGGATATTCGGGACTGATTATCCATAACCTGCTTCCGGAATTCTCCTGGCTGGAGGCGGTCGAGTTCGATCCCGGCGATTCGGTTTACTACACGTTACAAATCGCAACCGATAGCGCGTTCGGTTTTATTC
>CAZVNK010000325.1:0-3765 GCA_964628115.1 uncultured Ignavibacteriaceae bacterium
ACTGCGGATGCCCCCGATCGTCCCCGAGGACGCTCCGGAATTCGTGAAAGCCGTCACCGCGACCATCATTGCCAACAAGGGTAACGATGTTCCGGTCTCGGCCATGCCGTTCGACGGAACGTTCATGACCGGCACCACGCAGTACGAAAAACGCAATATCGCGGTCGACATTCCGGTCTGGGATGAAGAGACCTGTATTCAGTGCGGCATCTGCTCCATCGTCTGCCCGCACGCCGCCATCCGGATGAAAATCTATGATCAGGAACAACTCGACGGCGCGCCCGAAACGTTCAAGGCGGTCGAAAACAAAAACAAGAAGTTCGCCGGAATGAAATTCAGCCTGCAAACCGCCCCGGAAGACTGCACCGGTTGCGAGTTGTGCGTGCAGGCCTGCCCGGTCGAGGTGAAAGACGCCGACGGCAACAAGACCGGCAAGCGCGCGGTGTACATGATGCCGCAGATTCCCCTGCGCAAACAAGAGGCGGAGAATTTCAAATTCTTCCTGTCGATTCCCGACATCGATCCCGCCAAAATCAATATCGCCTCCACCAAGGGCAGTCAATTGGTCACGCCGCTTTTCGAGTTTTCGGGAGCCTGTGCCGGTTGCGGAGAAACTCCCTATGTCAAACTGCTCACGCAGTTGTTCGGCGATCGCGCCCTGATGGGCAACGCCACCGGATGTTCCTCCATTTACGGCGGCAATCTGCCGACCACCCCGTACTGCAAACGATCCGACGGTCTCGGCCCGGCCTGGTCGAACTCTTTGTTCGAGGATGCCGGCGAGTTCGCATTCGGGATGCGGCTGGCAGTGGACAAACTAAGCGTCTATGCGCTGGAACTTCTGCACAAGCTCTTCCCCGATGATTACGAAGCCATCGCGGGAGCCGATCAGTCAACTCAGGTCGGTATCGAGGAACAACGCGCCCGTATCAAAGCGGTGGTGTCCAAACTGAACGGCAACGGCAGTCCCGAAGCGGACAAATTCAAGGATATCGCCAATTATCTGGTGAAGAAATCGGTTTGGGCGGTCGGTGGCGACGGCTGGGCCTACGATATCGGCTTCGGCGGTTTGGATCATATTCTCGCCTCCGGTCGTAATATCAACGTGCTGGTGCTGGATACCGAAGTGTATTCGAACACCGGCGGTCAGATGTCCAAGTCTTCCCCGATGGGGGCGGTCGCGAAATTCGCCGCCGCCGGAAAACCCCTCCCGAAAAAAGACCTCGGACGAATGATGATGGCGTACGGCAGTGTCTACGTGGCCCAGATTGCCATCGGCGCCAGCCATAATCAAGCCGTCAAGGCCTTTATCGAGGCCGAACGGTACGACGGCCCGTCGATCGTTATCGCCTACGCGCACTGCATCGCCCACGGCATCAACATGACCAACGGCCTTGAAGACCAGAAACGCGCGGTCAATTCCGGTCACTGGATTCTCTATCGCTACAATCCCGACCTGATCGCGCAGGGCAAGAATCCGCTTCAGCTCGACAGCAAGGCGCCGACGATCACCTACGCCGACTACGCCTATCAGCAGACCCGTTTCCGCACGCTGAAAGCAAGCATGCCGGAGCGTGCCGAGATGCTGATCAAGAAGGCGCAAAAAGAAGCCGATCGCCACTACGGTGTCTATAAACAACTGGCGGAGATGGACTACAGCGCATTCGCCGAAAAATAAACCTTCGGCATATATCGAAACCGCAAGGGCAGGATTTTTTCCTGCCCTTTTTTTGCACACCGGTTTATCTAATCATAAGGGCACAAAGCGATTGTGCTTCCATGACAAAGACATTCGACCTTAAGATTCCCCCTCTTGTGTCCGATAACTAAAGGGAAAATCATTTTAAGGAGGACTTATGCTTAGAAAAATCGTGCCTGTCGTGGCGGTGCTGTTTCTCATGACCGTCGTTGCCCCCGTCTTCGCGCAAACCGAAGATGAAGTCGTGGCAAAATATCTCCAGAAAGCGGAGAAAAAACATAAACCGAAAGTCGGTTTCCTCACGGCTCATTTCTCTTATGGTCGCCTGTCCGATGATATCGGATACCGCCAGTTCAATTTCTCGGCCACGTCCGACCTGTCCACTCTGGAAGGACTCGCCGGCCCGACCGAGGGAATTTACCGTTCCAAGCAGTTCGGACTCGACTTCGGTATGATGCTGGCGCCCCAGGCGGCAGTGAAAATGGGATTCGATTACTGGCTGAAAATGAATTCCGATATCAATGTGGATTATGACATGAGTATCGGTGTGCTTGAAGTCGAAGATGCCTACCAGTCGGAATCCGACGTGACGGTATATGGCTTCAAACTCGGCTTTGATTATTACGTGCTCAATCCGCCCGACCGGTATGGCAGACTCGACAAGCTGGCGGTCAAATTGGGCGCCGGCGGCGGTATCTACATGGCCAGCTGGGATTTCTGGCAGTCCGGTGATGCCGAATCCGACCCGCTGAAAGCAAACTCGCCCGGCTTCTGGGTGCAGGGCGGTGTCGAATACCCGATCGGATTCTTCGATATGGCCGTTGCCGCCGACCTGTCATACTTTTATCTGAACTTCGACGGCTTTGAGTCGTACAATGAATCAAGTGGTGATCTGCAGTTGACCTACCCCGGAAGTAGCGATGAAATCGAGCTGGATTTCTCCGGTCTGCGCGGCAAGGTTGAACTCAAGAAATTCTTTTCGTGGTGATTTTGCCGTTGACAGAATAATCGCAGACACTATTTTGATATGACAATAGACAAACGTTATTACAAGATAGGATTGGGTTTTGAAAAAGGTTAGTATCGTATTCTTGGCAATGGTATTGTTGATGACCGTAAACGGTCTGGCACAACAGAAGGAACCACCGAAACTTTCGCCGGAAAAGGCCGGAAATCTCTCGGTTCCGCTCGGGCAAATCGCATTCATTCGCGACGGTGACGTCTGGATCATGAACTGGGATGGCGGTAACCAGCAGAAACTGGTAACGGCCGAAAACGCCGACGGTAGATTGTCCTGGTCACCGGACGGAAAACGAATTGCCTTTGTGCGGCAGGGATCGTTCAATCTCAAGGGACCGAACAATCTCGGAGGCTTTCACAAGGTCTATGACCTGTTTATCGCTTTCGTGGATTCCGCCGGGCATAATACCAACTGGTGGAGACAATTGACCGACAGTCTGGGCGGTCGCTATCCGGAATGGCAACCCGACGGCAATACGATCGTGTTCACCAATGATATGAATGCCAAATACGCCAATGCAGTCATGCCCAATTATCAAACCTGTACGATCAGCGCCGACGGCGGAAAGATTACGCCATTCCTGAATGACTGGGCGGACTCCACCGAGCTGTTTGCCATCATGCCGACCGTCGGGCCCGACAGTCTATATGCGTTTGTCCTGTTCAACAAATTGACGCCCACCGGAGTGATTATCGCTCCGATGAACGTCAAGACGTTCGATGAAACCACGATCAGACAGAAATTCAAATCGATTCCCAAGGGGTATGCGCCGGCCTGGTCGCCCGACGGCAAATGGCTGGCATATATTCATAATGACATGTCGAATCAGGCCATCTATATCACCACGCCTGATTTGTCGGAAAAATATCTGGTGTACAAACCGCCCGTGGGTCAGAACCTCCAGACCTATCCGCTTTCATGGGCGCCGAATTCGCAGTGGCTGACGTTCGCTCTGTCCGACGGCTCGCTGTGGATTATCGACATAACCGGAAACAGCCTCAGACAAGTATCACCGGCCTGAATGAACGTTGCGCCGGCCTGGTCC
>CAZVNK010000326.1:0-3751 GCA_964628115.1 uncultured Ignavibacteriaceae bacterium
GGGCGGTGCGGAATTCCGCGCGGCTGATCTCGTATGGCAGAACCACGTTTTGCACCCATGACATCTGGTCGGCCAGGATGCCGGTGTATCCGACGGTGTCCTCATCGGTATTGGGCAGATAAAGAATATCAAGCAAAACGGTTCTGGGATTGCCGCTTCCCACGGCCGCCAGCAAGTCGGCGACGCGGTCGCGGTGCCAGGGCCAGTCACCGTACTCATCGAGGGTTCGGTCGTCGATATCGACCAACACGACGTCGCTATGGAATTTCTGGTCCTCGGAAAGAATAAAGCGTGTCGTGCAGACTACGTTCCAGCGATACCAGCGGCGAGAAGTCATTGATATACAGCGCCACCACGAGGATGGAAATCAACAGACAGAGTACGTATGACGAGTATTTTTGCAACATGGCGTCGTTACACTCCCGCGGCAAGACGTTCGATCAGGAATTCCGGAAGCTGTGCCTTGCGCATTTTTTCCTGCGTGACATCGATATCGTAAGCGATCCGCCGGAATAGTATTTTATTGGTGTCCGTGTCGATGATGACGTAGCAGGCCCGGTTATCCTTGTCCCGGGGCTGTCCGACGGAACCGACGTTGATGATGTACCTCCGATCGGGTCGGCACTGTATGGTACTTTTCATGTGCATCGAAATCGCACCGTCGTTGTCCCGCACATAGATCGACGGAAAATGCGAGTGCCCGATCAGGCAGATCGACTGCGTGAAGTGTTCGAATTGCACGCGGGCCTCGTTGGTGTCGAATAGGTATTGCCATTTGTCGGGGCATTCGGGCGTGGCGTGCACCAGGTGATAATCCAGATAATCGGCCTCAAGTTCGAAATCCGCGAGAGCTTCCAGCGTTTTTTCCGAGATCGTGTTTTGTGTCCAGCTCAGCGCTTCCCGGGCGGCTTTGTTGAAGGCATCGGTCGACTCCAGCCCCAGTGCCACGTAATCGTGATTCCCGAGCAGTTTGATATCACAATGCCTGACCAGCAGATTGACGCATTCATCCGGATTACAGCCGTATCCGACCGCGTCCCCGATGAAGTGAATGACTTCGACTCCCTGTTTCTCGCTGTCTCTCAGGACTCGCTCCAATGCCTCAAGGTTGGCGTGTACGTCCGATATGATGGCAATTCGCATTTATTGACGTCCTTCCACAAAACGGTATACGGATTTTCCGACCTGCAGGATATCACCGTTTTTGAGGAGCTGGCTTTCGACTTGTTCTCCGTTCAATTTGACTTTGCCCTTGCGTCCGAGGTTGATGACCGAATACTGCTCGTTATCCATGACGATTTTGGCCTGAATGCCGGACAGCATGAATCCGCGGGCGTGGATGTGGACGAATTTGGCCTTCCCGATGGTGGTCACGTTGCGTTCGATGGGATATTCGGAGAAATCGGTGTTGTCCTCACCGACCAGAACCGAACCGCCCATGCGGGTAATGATTTCCCGGTCGACTTTGTCCTGTTGTAGAAGGTCTTTGTGCTTTTTGGTTTTCAGCACCATGGTTCCGTCCATACTGGCGTTGGACGGCATGTGGCTGGCTTCGGTATGATAGGTCAGACTGTATTTGCCGATGGTGATCGTGTCGCCGTCGCGCAAAATCTCCTCGGAGATTTTACGATTGTTGACAAAGGTGCCGTTCAACGACTCGTTGTCGATGATGACAGCGGCGTTATCGTTGAATTCAATCTGCGAATGCTTGCGTGACACTCCGCGATTATCCAGAACAATGTCATTATCATGAGTTCGTCCGATTGATATTCGTTTTTTCTCGGATACGACCCGTTCAATGATTTTGTCCTCATATTTTACGACGATCTCAGGCATACGAGACTCCTTTCGTCTCTTTTACTCCGTCGTGCGCTGTGAACATTGAGCTTACTCCGGTTTATCTGGCAATTGTTTCTATTCCTGCGACTTATACGACTCCGTCTATCTTGCTTAACAAGATCAGGTTAGTTATATTGTCGGCATGCAAATTGGAAACTTGAATTTTTCCGGACGACTTCTGCTGGCGCCGCTTGCCGGTATCTCCAAGCGTCCCTTCAGGTTAATTGCCCGTCGGTTCGGCGCGTCGGTTTGTTACACCGAAATGATCTCAATCGACGGCATGGTGTATGAACAGGGGAAAACCATCTCGATGCTGGACCATACGCCGGATGAGCATCCCATTGGCATTCAACTGTTTGGGTCGAAACCGGAAAATATGGCCAAAGCCGTCGTTCAAATACAGCATTATAAGCCTGACCTTTTAGACCTCAATTTCGGCTGTCCGGTCAAAAAAGTCATTAAAAAAAACGGCGGAGCGGCGATTTTGAAAAACATTTCGCTGGCCGGAGAATTGATGGCCGCCGCGGTCGAACATGCCGCCGTGCCGGTGACGATTAAAATCCGAAGCGGCTGGTCGAAAGATTCCGAAGTCTATCTTGAATTGGGAAAAATGGCCGAACGAATCGGCATCGCGGCGGTTACCCTTCATCCGCGTTTTCGCACCGACGGTTTTTCGGGGCATTCCGACTGGAATAAGATCGCCCTCTTGAAAAAGGAAATATCCATTCCGGTGATCGGCAACGGCGACATTGTCACGCCGCAGGATGCCCGCGACATGCTGGAGCAGACCGGTTGTGACGGAATCATGATCGGTCGGGCCGCCATGCGCAATCCTTATGTGTTTCGCCGGATCGAGCGTTTTCTCGAAGACGGGACAATCATTCCCGATCTCGATCCCCGGGATAAAATAGACCTGGCCCTGGAGCACGCCCGGGGGATGATTGCGCAGTACGGAGACCGGGGGGGATCGTTCATGATGCGCAAGCATCTTGCCTGGTACACCAGGGGATTTACCGGCGGAGGGGAATTGCGCAGGCTATTAATGACCGTCGAATCGTACGATGATATCGTAATGTATCTAAACGATTATCTTAATCAGAATCGGATCAGCATCGATGGATAAAGAACGACTGCTGGGACTTATCGGATTGATCAGGGATGGGAAGATTTCCGATGACGAGGTCGTGCGACGGTTGAAACACCTGCCGGTGGAAAATCTCGAATTCGCCCGTATTGACCATCACCGTTCCCTGCGCCGGGGTCAGCCGGAGGTTATCTATGCTCCCGGCAAAACCGCCGGTCAGATCGTGGCGATTGCCGAACGCATTCATCGCAGTGGCGTTGACGTTATCATCAGTCGTCTCGAAAAAGACCGGGTCGCGGCGCTTCGCAGAAAATTCCGGGGGGCGCAATACTTTGCCGACGCCCGCATGGCGGTCGTTTTCGGCGAGCGTCGAAAGAAGCCGAAACCGACCACGACGGCCATGGTGCTGGTTTGCTCGGCGGGGACATCGGATATCCCGGTCGCCGAGGAGGCGGCGCTGACGGCATGGATGATGGGATGTCCGGTGGAACGGTTGTACGACGTCGGCGTGGCGGGTATTCATCGCCTGTTCGAAGGCCAAGAGTTGCTGGAGAAAGCGTCGGTTGTCATTGCGGTGGCCGGAATGGAGGGAGCGTTGCCGTCGGTGGTCGGCGGTTTGGTCGACGTTCCCGTTATCGCCGTGCCGACGTCGGTTGGCTACGGCGCCTCGCTGGGCGGTATTGCCGCATTGCTGGCGATGCTCAATTCCTGTGCGTCGGGAGTGACCGTGGTGAATATCGACAACGGATTCGGCGCGGGAATCGCGGCCGCCATGATAGCCCGTCAAAGGGCATTGAAAGGATAACATGAACATCTGGTATTTTGATT
>CAZVNK010000327.1:0-3036 GCA_964628115.1 uncultured Ignavibacteriaceae bacterium
GGTGCCGACATCGGCGTTGTTCTCATCGGCAAACGCCGATTGCGATCCGGCAAGAAACAATCCGCCGATGACCAGTATCAGCGCAAGTGTGGTAAAACGTGGTTTTGCCATAATAATGTATCCAGTCTATAGTGTTGTGTCGGCTTTCGCCAAATAAAAATTACCAGCTCTTGGTGGTGCGGTTGATAATGTCGACAACCAACTGCTCAGCCGCCCGTATTTGTCCCTCTTCCTCGGTTTCACTGTCGGCGGCGAACACCCCGTCACTGGTAAACTGCTCGTGCCAGAACTCTTCGTCTTCCGTCCCGCCTTTCCGCAAAATGACGTCAAAAGTAATACGCACCGCATAGTTTTCGACGTTGTCGAATTCATCATAGGTAAACGGCACCCGGCTGTAATTCTTCATCGTGCCGATCAATATCGCGTCCGCGCTATTCTCCCCGACAACCTTCAGATTGCCGTCGGAAATAAAGGCGTCGACCACCAAGTCGGTCATACTGCTGGACAGCCCGACTTCAATCGTTTCATTCTCGAACTGGGCCACGGAAATACTCTTGATCGATGACTTCCCGCCGGGTGAAAAGCTGTATATCCCGCAACCGACCAGCAGAGCTGACACTGCAATGAAGACGAATATCCGGAAAATCCTGTTCATTATATAGTATTAGTTAAACAGCCGATGCCGTCAATGAGTTTCAGATTTTCTGGGCTAATCAACAACGATTTTGCCTCGTTTGATCACTTTTTTGACCAGATTCACCCCGTAATGATACGGCAATTCGCGATAATCTGCCATATCCCACAATATGATATCGGCTGGAAGTCCCTTCAGCAACTGCCCGATTCGGCCCGCCCTATCAATCGCGCAGGCGGCGTTAACCGTCACGGCGGTAATTGCTTCAGCCGCAGTCATTTTATAGTTCAGGGCCGCCAGGGTAATCATCAGCGGCAATGATTCGGTGAAACTCGATCCCGGATTACAATCGGTCGAAAGCGCAACCGCCAACCCGCTTTCGATCATTTTCCGGGCCGGAGCATAGTGACCGTGAGCCAGCGAAAAACTTGTCCCCGGAAGCAGTACCGCGACCGTGCCCGCCCTGGCCATCGCCTGAATACCCTTATCCGAAATAAACACCAGATGATCCGCCGAAACCGCCCCCAGCTCCGCCGCAAGTTCCGCTCCGCCGGTCGATGCCAGCTCGTCGGCATGGAATTTCAGCTTCAGGCCATGTTCACGAGCCGCCGACATAATCCGCCGCGATTCCTCGATATTGAACACGCCCTCTTCGCAGAAGATATCACAGAATTCCGCCAGCCTATCCGAAGCGACTTTCGGGATCATCTCTTCTATCAAAATGCGAATATATTCCTCACGGTTTTCACGATATTCATCCGGAACCTCATGCGCCCCCAGAAAAGTCGGCACCAGATCGATTACATGCGTATCGTTGAGATCGCGGATTATTTCAAGCGATTTGATTTCCGATTCGGTCGAAAGCCCGTATCCCGATTTCGCCTCCAGCGTGGTAATGCCGTACGACAGCAAAGTATCCAGCCGCTCTGTGGTATTGCGCATCAACTTACTCGTTTTCGTCTCGCGAAGATCACGCACCGAGGCGCGTATTCCGCCTCCGGCCGACGCGATTTCCATATAACTTTTGCCGAGAATGCGCATTTCGAATTCGGCCTGCCGCGTTTTGGAGAAAACCGGGTGCGTATGCGGGTCGATAAATCCCGGCGTTATCACCGCCCCCCGGGCGTCGATGACCCGGCATCCTTCCGCCAAATCGACCTTGCCCTCGACCTCTTCGGATTTGCCGACCGCCAGCACTTCCTCGCCGGCGACCGCCACTCCCCCATCCTCGATCAGGCCCAGATCCTTCATCCGGTCGCCCAGCCTCGGCGCAGGACCATCCATAGTGATCAACTGACCGATATTTTTAATTAGCAGTGTTGCTTTCTTAAGTGGAGCCATGCCGAAAATATACTCCCTTTCGCCCGAACGTCAATAATGTTTCGATTATCAATCAGGCGAGTAGGACACTGCCGGAAGAATAGTGGAACCGCACGGTTTCGCCGCATTATGCGAATTATCGTCCGCGCAATGCCGCCCCGACGGCCCCCCCTTCACATCAGGTCCTCGTTTATTTCATCATGGGAATCTTGACGTCGTTCGTCTTCGCGAACTTCACCGCGTCCTTGTATCCCGCGTCGGCGTGGCGCGCGATACCGATTCCCGGATCATTGGTCAATACGCGATTCAATCGCTTCTTCATCATCGTCGTGCCGTCGGCCACGATCACCTGCCCGGCATGAATCGCATTACCCATGCCGACTCCGCCGCCGTGGTGAATCGACACCCAGCTTGCGCCCGACACCGCGTTCAACAGGCCGTTGAGAAGCGGCCAGTCCGCGATGGCATCCGAACCGTCAAGCATGCCTTCGGTCTCGCGGTACGGCGATGCCACCGAGCCGCAGTCGAGATGATCGCGCCCGATCACGATCGGCGCGCTGATTGTCCCGCGCTTGATCTTATTGTTGATAATATCCGCAAAACGCGCCCGCTCGCCGTATCCCAGCCAGCAAATGCGCGACGGCAGTCCCTGGAACGGCACTTTTTCCTGAGCCAATTTTATCCACCGCACCAGGTCCTTGTTTTCCTTGAATTCTTTCAAAACGACCTTATCGGTCTCGTAGATATCTTTTGCGTCGCCCGAAAGCGCCGCCCAGCGGAACGGACCCTTGCCTTCGCAGAACAGTGGACGAATATACGCCGGGACGAATCCCGGATACGAAAATGCCTCTTTCAATCCACCCTTCTCGGCCTGGCCGCGAAGGTTGTTGCCGTAGTCGAACACCACCGAACCGGCGCGCTGGAATTTCACCATCGCCGCGCAGTGTTTCACCATCGACTCGTACGCCCGTTCCATATATTCACGCGGGTTTTTCTTGCGCAGACGTTCCGCTTCGCTGACCGTCAACCGTTCCGGGACCTACCCCCTGGAACCGGCCATTTATGGTGACGCCGACGGCAGT
>CAZVNK010000327.1:3046-3724 GCA_964628115.1 uncultured Ignavibacteriaceae bacterium
TCCGGGATATACCCGTTCAGCTCGTCATGCGCCGACGTCTGGTCGGTGACGATGTCCGGGATGATACCGCGACGGAAGATTTCCGGGAAAATCTCCGCACAATTGCCCACCAGTCCGATCGAAATCGGCTCGCGGCTTTTGGTATGTTCCTTGATCAGCTTGAGCGCCTTGTCGAGCGTTTTGACTTTGACATCGCAATAGCCGATCTTCACGCGGCGATTGATATGCGCCTCGTCGACTTCGACACAGAGCATCGATGCTCCCGCCATTGTCGCCGACATCGGCTGGGCCGCACCCATCCCGCCCATACCGCCGGTCAATATCCACTTGTCGGACATATCGCCCTCGAAATGCTGACGACCGACCGCTACGAACGTCTCGTAGGTTCCCTGCAAAATCCCCTGCGCCCCGATATAAATCCAGCTTCCGGCCGTCATCTGGCCGAACATGATCAGGCCCAGCTTGTCGAGTTGACGGAATTTCTCCCAGGTTGCCCATTTCGGCACCAGATTGCTGTTGGCGATCAACACGCGCGGCGCATATTCGTGCGTCGTGAAAACCCCGACCGGCTTCAAAGAAGCGTACCAGCAGTACGTTGAAGGTGGCTGGCCGTCCATGACTGCCGATCCCAACTACGGTGGCCAGGGCCTGCCGCATTCCATTGGCCTGGTTATCAGC
>CAZVNK010000328.1:0-3723 GCA_964628115.1 uncultured Ignavibacteriaceae bacterium
TTACACGCATTAATCGGGCAAGCAGATATGATTAAATCGGTCAATCCTCATGTAGGCGCGAAGCATATCAATCATGTGTATATTCATCATAATAGCACAGACCGGCCATAAAGCAAGCAAAATACGTATTTGCGCGATTTGGTGATTCCACCGAGCCGATATTACATCATATCATACGGATCGACGTCGACAATCAGCCGGATATTCGTGGGAATGCCGAAATTTCTTTCTTCGGTTTCCCATTCGGTCAGGGCGTGGATGAGTTTTACGGTTTGATTGGTTTTGACCACCATTTGCCTGCGGTATTGCGCGCGCACCCGGTACAGCGGGCAGGGCGCGGGGCCGAGCACGACGGCGTTGAGGCCGGCGGATTCGATGCGGCTTTCCAAAAGCGCTTTGAATCGTTTGGCCTGTTTTTGAAGGGTGTCCTCGTTTTTCCCGGAGAGGCGGAAATTGACCAGGTGCGCGAACGGGGGATATTGCAGTGCCTGACGTTGGGCCGCTTCGCGTTCGTAGAATGTGTCGTAGTCCTGGCGGGCGGCATCGTCGATCAAATCCAGTTCCGGATTGAAAGTTTGAATGATGACTTCGCCGGGGATAATGCCGCGCCCGGAACGTCCCGAAACCTGAATGAGTTTGGCGAACAGTTTTTCGGAAGCGCGGAAATCGGGCATGTCGAGACCGATATCGGCCATCAGAACGCCGACCAGAGATACATCGGGGAAGTCGATTCCCTTGGTCACCATCTGGGTTCCGAGCAGGACGTTGTATTTTTTTTCGGCGAAATCATTGAGGATAAAATGGGTTTTGGTGCGTCCGCCGGCGCTGTCGGAATCGAGGCGCACGAGACGCGCGGTTTCGAACAGGTCGGCGATACGGTCTTCGATTTTCTGGGTGCCGGTTCCGAAATGGATGAGATCGGTCGCGCCGCATTTTTCGCAGGAGCCGAGAGCCGGGCGGGTCAGTCCGCAGAGATGGCACATCAGTTTATTGCCGTGACGATGATAGGTCAGGCTGACCTCGCAGTGCGGGCAGGTCGGGGTATGGCCGCAGGCGGCGCATTTGATGCGCGGCGAAAAGCCGCGACGGTTCAAATACAGGATGACCTGTTGTTGCCGGTCAAGCGTTTCTCTGACACCGGTGGTCATGGTTTTGGTGAAGAATAAATCATCACGCGGCGGGCGTTCTTTTTTCAGGTCGACCAGTTTGATGACGGGGAAGGCGGCCTGCTCGGGACGGCGGGTGAGTTTCAGCAGGCGATAGCGTCCGGTTTCCACGTTGTGAAAGGATTCCAGCGATGGTGTTGCGGAACCCAGCACGACCGGGATATCGTGCAGTTTGGCCCTCATGACGGCGGCGTCGCGCGCCTGGAATCGCGGGGCGGGATCATCCTGCTTGTATGACTCGTCATGTTCCTCGTCGACGATAATCACGCCGGGATCGTCGAGCGGCGCGAAAATGGCAGAGCGCGCGCCGATCACGACGCGATAGTCGCCGTTTTTGATATGTTGCCAGGTTTGCAGGCGTTCGGACGATTTCAACGCTGAGTGCATAACCGCCACGTCGTCGGGGAAGAATCCCCGGAAATATGCCAGAAGGGTTCCCGCCAGGGCGATTTCCGGCACCAGTACCAATGCGGTTTTGCCTCGTTCGAGAGCCTCACGCACCAGTCGGCAGTACACCAGCGTTTTGCCGGAACCGGTGATGCCATAGAGCAGAAACGGGGCGAATCCGTTCCGGGCGTCGATGATCTGATCGACGGCGGACTGCTGTTCATCGGTCGGGGTGATGTTTTCGAGACCATCGCGGGGTTTGATGAACGGCAGAATATTCGGCGGGCCGTAAATCGCTTGCAGGGCTTTTCGTTCGAGCAGTTTGCGGAATTTGTACTGACTTATACCGGCTGTGATGATATCGGCTTTGGAGACGATACTGTCACCGAATCCGCGCAGAGTATCGGTCATTTCGGATTCGTTCAATTGTGTCGGGTCGAGGCGGTACCCCTGCAGGACACCGGGAGGGGACGCGGTGGGATCGACCCATGATTCGCGTAGCAGGCCGGACGCGGTCAATTCGGCGATCAGTCCCGGAGACTGTTTTTCGATCAGCGTAATATCCCGGCCTTGAATGACGGTTTTCTTTTCAAGCACGGCGGCAACCGGTTCCGGGATGTCCGATGCGGATATCCCGTGATCGGGCGGAAGGTATACCGGTTTGCTGACTTTTCGCAGTTCCGGGGGGAGGGCCGCCTGAAGAACATCGGCGATTCCGGCGAAGTAATATTCCGCCATCCAATTCAGAAAGCGCATGCGTTTTTGTGAAAACAACGACCGCCGGTCGAGCACTTCGATGATATCTTTCAAAACACCGCCGGGCGCACTATCGGTGGGACCGATATAGAAACCGATGGATTTGCGATTACCGAAGGGAACGTATATTCTCTGTCCGGGAGTCAGGCGGGCGGCAATATCGGGTGTACAGCGGTAGGTGAACAGCCGCCTCGGGGTTCCCGGCAGGGCAATGTGCACCAGTGTCTGCATCATGAAAAAAAAAGGCAGGCCGGACAGCCTGCCTCATATTCCGTTTTCTATACCTACAGGTTTTTCAGTTCATTGACTTTGGTTTCGGCCTCGGTGGCCTTGGCGGTCATTTTTTCCGATTTGTACAAATCAACCAGCAATTCCCAAACGCGCAGGTTTCCGGGATCGATTTCCACGGTCTTTTCATAAGCGGGAATCGCTTCCTTGAACCGCTCCAACCTTACGAGACAGTCACCGACAGTCAGCCAGTGATCCTTGCTGAACGGCTCCAACTCGGCGAGTTTCCGATAGGCTACCAGGGCTTCCTCGTTGCGGTCAAGGACCATACTTACCAGGCCGTACTGCTCAAGGGCGGCGAGATTATCGGGTTCTTTTTCCACAACGGTTTTCAGGAAGATCGAGGATGAGTCCAAAGCCGCATCGCGCTGTTTGATGAATTTTGCGGCCATGTCGCTATTCTCTTCCTTCTGATAATGCGTGATGGAGTCGGAATAGCTTTGTGAGCGAATCAGGAAATAACTTCCCACCTGCAGGTACGGCATAATCCTTTCGGGCTCGGCTTCAATGGCCTTAAGATTGTAAGCATAAGCCGAGTCCGGCATGTTCATATTGATGTAACAGATGGCAATGTTGAACATGATGTTCGCATCGTTCGGAACCTTTTCCAGAAATTTCTTGAAGTAGACAATGCTGTTCGCCCAATCGTCGTTTTGAATATACCCGTAAGCGAGATTCTGGATGGCGCTCAGCGAATCCGGAGTGACGTCATAGACTTTTTTATAGTACACCAGAGACGAGTCATTGTTTTTCAGTCGAGCGTATATCAGCGCCGTTCCCTCAAGGGAGCGAAGATTTTCCGGCAGGACGGAATACGCGATGGCGAAATAGGCGATGCCGCTGTCGGCGGTGGCCTGCATGGCCGCTTTGGCGGCCTCCTCGGCAGTACTGTCGGCGGCGTTGTTGATCCGTTCTTTCAACTCACCATCCATACGCTCGATGATTTTGACGCCGTTATTGTAATTGTCCCGCCAGTAATATTGCGAGATGGAATCGACGATACCTGAGAACTTCTTGCAATCCTTGCGGTGTTTTTTTTCAACGTCTTTGCTTTCGCAGTTGATTTTCATTGAATCATACGCTTGAGACATGAGCATGATTTGCGCCAGTTTTTCCTGCAGATTAT
>CAZVNK010000329.1:0-3715 GCA_964628115.1 uncultured Ignavibacteriaceae bacterium
CGGGAGGACGTGTTCATCGATACTCGCGTTCTCGACCACAATTACGAGGCGGTCTATTATGATACCCTGACGTCGGTTTTTTCGGATCGGATTATTCGGCAAATTCGTTATGTCACACTCAGCGGAATTCCATCGGGCGATTACTATCTCGACATTATTCTGCGGGGACGGCGCAACAAGGACGTCGATCATATCAGGACGCCGTTTCGTATCAGTTGGTCGCCGGAGGCGCTGTTTCGCAATGATTTCAAGTCGGCGCTGAAGCAGTTGGAGTACATCGCCGATTCGGACGAGATGGATGAATTGAAAGGCGCCGCCACTCCGGAAGAGAGGATGAACGCCTGGAGCGGTTTCTGGCTGAGACGTGATCCCACGCCGAATACCGCCCGCAACGAAGCCAAGGAGGACTATTATCGGCGTATCGATTTCACCAATCGGTATTTCGGCCTGCTGGGCAAGGAGGGCTGGCGTACCGATCGCGGCCGCATTTATATTCAGTTCGGAGAACCCGATCAGATCGAGGATTTTCCCTTCGAGGCGGTCAATCAGTTCGCTTATCAGGTCTGGTATTATTATCAGATCGGCATTCAAAGAAAATTCACGTTCGTGGATCGCTGGGGAGACGGCGATTTTCGCCTGCAGTATCCCTATGACGGTATAATAAGATAAAACATTGGCCTGACAAGGAGAATGGAACATTGCGTTATATGATTACCATAGTGACTGCGGTCGTTGTCATGACATGGTGTTTGGGATACGATGCCGTCGCCGCCGACCGTCTGACCATTCAAGCCGGCATCTCGGTGTACAACAATCCTGAAACCGGTCCGGAATCCTATGTCGAATTTCCGTTTGTCATCGATCGTGCTCAGTTGACGTTTCTTCCGGCTGACAGTGTCGGACGGGGAGTCCGCTCCTCGGTGTACGCGCAGATTCTTCTGACCGACGAAACGGGAGTCCCCGTCGATTCGGCGGAGACGTATTTTTACACTCAGGCGCCTTCGATAATGCAGTCCAAACAAGCCGGTATAAAAGTTTTCAATAAACTGGTTCTGCTGATTCCTGCCGGAACGTACAAGGCCGTCCTGACCGTAGTCGACGCCGTCAGCAAGCGGGAGGGGGCGTTTTTATGCAATCAGCTTGAAATCGACGGCCCGGTTTACGATCGGTTGACGCTGAGTATGATAGAAATGGCCTACGACATTGCCGTTGTTTCCGATTCGACTCCGATTAAAATGCCGCACCTGGTTAAAAACGACCGGGAGATTCTGCCGAATCCGATGGCGATTTATTCGGCCGATGATACCGCGATGTTCGCCTATGCGGAGTTGTACAATCTCGCGTATGAAGACGGAAGCGACGACGAGCGGTTCGCGGTGTCGTATTCGGCGCGGCGAACCGACGGCGGAATGCCGTATGATTTCGGCGAAAGTGTCAATGTTATGCCGGGCAACTCGGCGGTGCTTTGCCGCAAGCTGTCGATTGCCGGCTGGCAGGCGGGGCGCTATGATTTGATCGTGACCGCGACCGATCTGGTTTCGCAGAAGGCCGATACCGGTATCAAGCGTTTCGTGATATTCCCGCGCACCGGGGAGATGCCGGAGGTGGTGTCTTACAGCATGAAAACGCCACTGGATTCGGCGACTGTCAAAACCAAAAACGAGATCATCCGATTTTTGGTGGAAGCCGACGAGTGGGTGTTGTATAATGCTCTGACCGATTCCGGCAAGGCGCGTTTTGTCGAGCAGTTTTTCGCCGATCGCGATCCGTCACCGGGCACACCGGAGAATGAATATCTCAACGACGTCCTGACGCGTTACGCCTATGCCAATGAAAACTTCTCGACTTTCGTGGAAGTGAAAGACGGGTGGAAAACCGACCGCGGGCGGGTGTTGCAACAATACGGACAATGGGACAATCGCGAGGAACACATCGTTCCCAGCTATGGGCGACGGTATGAAATCTGGCGGTACGATCGACTGCCGGGACAGGTGACAAGCGGGATCGTGTTTGTGTTTGTCGACGTCGGCGGATTCGGCGATTTCAAGCTGATGCATTCGACCGCCAGGGGGGAAGTCTACGATCCCGGGTGGGAGTACAAACTGTCGGAAGAGGATCCGGATATTTTGCATCCGGACGATCCTTTTATCAAATAGATTTGACTATTATAAAAAAGCCCGGCGATTTGCCGGGCTTTTTGGTTTTTGCGAATCAATGAGCATTGCCGCCCGGATCTGAGGGAGTCGATGAAGACAAATCCGCCGCGCGTACGGTGCGTTTGACCGGGATGGAAAAGCGGGTTTGTTTATCGTCGTTCAACTCGATGGTGATTGATTTCTCGAATTCATCATCGAGCGCATCATCACGCAGGGTGATTCTGCCGCCTTCGGTTTTGCCGGCCTTCACCTTTTTGGGAAGATCGATACGGAATATCCCCTCAGGCATATAAACCAGGCTGATTTCAATATCCCGCTCTGAGACGTTTTCGATGATGAATTTCCTCTCTGTCACTTTCTTTTCTCCAAACTGAGAAATATCGAATTTATAGGGGGCGATTCGAATCGGAAACGTGGAATCGGGATTGGTGATCACCTCGGCCTTGATCTGGACGTATTTGGCCAATTCGCCTTCATTGGTTTCGATACGCGGGCGTTTCGACTGATTGCCGCGCCGCCTGCCGGTCGAGAAAATAACCTCGAGATCGGTGCTGTCGCCTACGGTCAGAACGGTTTTGGTCAATGGTGTTTTCGTACAGCCGCATCCCGGTTTGACGTCGGTGATTTTCAGCGTGTCGGTTCCGGTCGAATACAACCAAAACGTACAACTCACCTTTGAGTTTTGAGGCACCTGTCCGAAATCGAAGATAGAATTAGGAATGGTAAGCGCCGGATCGGCCCAGGCCGAACCGACCAGTACCAGCATGACGACGGCCGGAAATAATATGCCGTGTTTACGTCGCATTGCGTTCTCCTTTGTTGATATTTATAAACGGAAGTTACAATGGTTTATGTCCGTTCGTGGCGGGGCAAGAGCATAATATATCAGAGATTGTTTCAAATGAAGAAAACGCGAACAATAGAAAAAGGCCCGATAACGATATCGGGCCTTGCAAAATTCACGTTTGTCGAAATCAATGAGAGCCGGACGAGACTTTCGGCTTGGTTGAGGCCGTTTGGCCGGGAACTCGGATGGTTCGTTTAACCGGTATGGTGAATCGAGAGTTCTTTTCATCGTTCAGTTCAATCGTAACGGACTTCTCGAATTCCTCTTTCAGCCATTCGTCGAATATGACGATCTTGCCGCCTTCGGTTTTGCCGGCCTTGACCTTCTTGGGCAATTCCAGCTTGAACATGCCGTAGGGCATGTCGACCAGCTTGATTTCCAAGTCCTGGTCGGATACGTTTTCGATAACAAACTTGCGTTCCGTAACCACCTTGTCGCCGAACTGCGAAACGTCGAACTTGTACGGCGAAATCCGAATCGGGTAGGTCGAATCGGGATTGGTCACGACTTCCGACTTGATCTGCACATACTTGGCCAATTCGCCTTCGTTGGTTTCGATGCGCGGACGTTTCGACTGGTTGCCGCGCCGGCGGCCCGTCGAGAAAATAATTTCCAAATCAGTGCTGTCACCGACAGCAAGCTCCTGGGTTTTAAGCGGAGCTTTTGTGCATCCTCAGCCAGGCTTTACGTTGATGATATTCAACGTACTCGT
>CAZVNK010000330.1:0-3703 GCA_964628115.1 uncultured Ignavibacteriaceae bacterium
GTCCCCCTCGTACGCCGTCGCGGGGCCGAGGTACTCGGGCTCCACCCGATGCCTCCCCGCCAGCAGGCCGTCCTCGTCCACGACGAGCTTCGTGCGCCCGTAGGCCACCAGCAGCGCCACGACGGCGAGGAGGGCGAGCGCGCACGCGGCGATCCCGATCTCGAGGGGCACGTAGGCGAGAACCGCGACGGCGATGCTGCCGCCGAATAAATGTAATACTGAAAATCACCGCTTGACAGTTCCACCGATGCACCGTACACACCGTCACCGTCACTGCCGTCATTATGACTGCCGTCGTCGTACATCGTTACCTTGTGAAACATGGCGGCGATATTCTGTCGATATCCGAGAAGCACGCTGTTTGCGTTTGTGATATCTGCGGTAATCTGGATGGTCGAGTAGGCCGTTGGTTCCGATGGATTGACGGCAATCGTTCCGACGGTCGGCGGTGTCGGTGTAAAATCGGTGTGGGAATTAAGATAACTCGCGCGACCGTTCATCAATGATAGCAGACCGACCACGCCACCTCCCATGCCGCCGCCGGCGGTAGTGTAAAGGTTATCGATGAAATTGGCATACGTGTAAAATTTATTGGGATCGTTTTGCACTTCGGTGGCGATAATGGACTGAATCTCAAGCCCGCGGGTTTCCAGCCACCCGTTCGTAAAATTCTCCTCGATCATGGTTTTCATATGCGCTATATACATTCTCTTGTACGTGGCATTGTTCAGGACTTGCATCACGATCGGGAAATTGGTATTGGTCGAATGCAGGTAAGGATCGAGTTGTTGCAATCCCGTGGCGCTTAACTGCTCACCTGTAGAGAGAATCTGGGTGAACGATCCGAAGTTCTGGTTCAGATCCCAGAGAATGGGATTAAACCGCCGCGATCCATCCTCGAAAAGATAGTAGTTATGGCAGAAATTGATCGGCGCATCGAGATTGACCAATAAATTGTCGAACGCCAGCATCCAGATATGGCGATCGATATTGAGGACTTCCTCCATTTGATTGGAGTAATTGTTGAACGTATCGAGAAACGCCACCAGATATTTCCATCCGGAATCCGATTCCAGTTCATAGTAATTGTAATAAGCAGTGGAGTCGGCCCCGCGATACGTCCAGACCGGCGTCCGACTTTGCGGAGTGGAATTAACCGGATCACCTTTGAATCGGGCGTAATCACCTGTGTAAAAATGCGTTTGCGCAAAAAATTTGTCCACGTCCTGCACACTGGCATACAGTCCGATGTAGGTTCCGTTGACGGTAACTTTCATGTAATTGGCCTTGCTGGCGGGCATATATTTCCGCGCGATCTCATAACTGAGCACCTCCCGCATGAAACTGGGGTCTTGAAATGCATTGGCCAGCTTCAACGTTCCATACCCATCGATGGTCTGGTCGTCGATGATATAGTCCAGCTTGATATTGAACGGGTTTTTAACCTTGTAGCGCACGCCGACACTGTCATATGTCACGCCGTCGATAACGGCCGTACCCATCAACCGTTGCTCATCGCCGGCGGCATAGTATGAATCGAGTATCTGATCCCAGTTTGATTCCTGAAATATGAGTTCTATTTCGTGAATCGTGTTGATATCGTAAAAATCCTGGGCCATAAGATTTGCCGAACCCAGCAGGGCGACTCCCAATAGCGCCGTGAACAGGTGAGTGATTGCCGTTTTCATCGGTACGGACATGACTTGCCTCCGTTCTTATATTCGTTCTTCATCGAAAAACATGTTGACCTGATTGACACCGTGTGCCCTTTGCAACTCGCGTATGAAATGATTGTAATTGTCTTCGTTTTTAAATCGGACATAGTACGACAACTCCAATTGATCGGGATTGCCCAGCGTCCGGGTATTGATGACCTTGTGTTGACGGCAGTACTCCCTCATGACCGGCAGGTACGACGGCGTATCGTGGCCGTTGGCGGCATAGGAAAACTGCAGAAGGTACTCCTTGCGGTCGGGGGAGGACAGGCCTGTTTTCGACATCAAATAGAGGATCAACCCGATGAAAACCGTTCCCAGTATCGCGATTCTGTGATAGCCCACGCCGGTCGCCAGGCCGATCGACAGGCTGAAAAAGATAAAGACGATGTCCTGGGTGTCCTTGACGGCGGTGCGGAATCGGATGATCGACATGGCGCCGACCAGTCCGAATGCCCTGGCGAGGCTGTTGCCGATGACCATCATGACCAGCGACGTGATCATGGCCAGCAGGACGATCGAATTGACAAAGGCGACCGAATATCCCGGCCCCCGATACGTGTTTCGGTATAACCAGGCGATCAACAGACCGCACAGTAACGCCACCAGTATGTTGACGAGAATATCCCACGTGGTGGTCGGGAACAGGTTGATATTTTGAAACTCATCCAGCATACGTTGCAATCCTCTCGTTGGCGGTTCCCTCGGCGACTCCACACAAATCGTGCGGTAACATCATCTGATGCAGGACCTGACGATCGAAAGCGTCGGTGTTCAGACAATTGGTGTATTTCGACAGTGCCATTCTGGGCAATGCGTACGTGCAGATCAGTGCGCGAAGCCAGCCGGGAAGACTTCCGTAGAATTTAACCTCGAAAATGAAGGAATCCCGTAGCACCGGTCGCAGTTCCGTATCGTCGAACAACCGTTCGGGATCGGGAAACAGCTCGCGCCGCAAATTCTTGTCGAATGTCAGCCGTAGATTCGTGTTGTACTTACCGTAATAGGCTTCCCGGTCATACACCACCAGCGTCGTCGGTTTGAGATTTTTGGAATGGTAATGAAACAGAAAATTCCGCGCGCCGTCAGGCAGGCAAGCGGGTGAGTCGTCACCGCCATGACAACGACCGTTCATGTTCAGGACGGTCAGCGCCCGTGAAAACGGCAGTGGTGAGCGGCTTTTACTGATAAAATTGTTGTTTTTTCTTTTAATTTCGAAAAATACCGGACTGTGCGCGTTACCGGTGTTGTACCCGCGAATGCGGAACTTGTTTCGAACCTTTATCCCCGAGATTTTTTGGCTATAACATTCGCACGTCCGGCTGTCGTAATAAATACTCCGGACCACGTATTCTTTCAATTTCCGGGTTCACGCAAAGGGGTCAGTGTCGCAGTGAGGTTTCCTGTAGTTCCGAATCGTATCGAGCAGTGCCAGAGGCACCAGGTACTTATATTCCAGTCGTCCGGGCATGGCTTACACCAGTAATGAGTAGAGTATTCTTTTGAGATACTGCAGAGGGGTCATCGGGCAACATTCGATACGGCAGTTGAGCATCATGCCCTGAATCGACCGGCTGTTCGTATCGGTGATCCCGGCAACCGCAAGAACCACCTGTTGATCGTTGAGCGATTGCAGGTTGTTGTCCATTTCGATGATTTCGGCGTCTATGGTGGCCGTGCCTCCATCCGAAGCCAGTCGTGTTTTTTGACCGATCGCCACGACTGTACAATCAGTACGGCGTATCGGAATCACCGCGACGTACTCCGACGTGTCGGAGATGACCAGCAGGGTATCGGGGGAGTATGTTTTTGAAATTATGCCGGTAATCGGCGACACGATCGAAAAGGATTCCTGCCGTTTTTTGATTACCTCGATCCGTTTCTGAAGGGCGTCGATATTGGTCCTCAGCAGTTGCAGGTTCTCGGGATTTTCTCCGGACGTCGCCGTTTGTAACTGCGCCCCGGCGATTTCGACCTGAAGATTCTTC
>CAZVNK010000331.1:0-3340 GCA_964628115.1 uncultured Ignavibacteriaceae bacterium
ATCGTCACTGTCGCCTTCGCGCACGACGACTTCGCCCTGCGCCAGGTCGCGGAGCGTCATCACCGCTGCCAGCGCCTTGCGCTGGTCCTCGGTCATTTCGACCGCCAGCTTGGACTTGATGCCGGAAATCCTATTCAATGAAGTGCGCAGGCGGTCACTGTCGAGCAGTCCCTTCTCGTACGCCTGTTGGAAATACAGAATAGCCTCTTCGGCGGCATGATAATTCCGTCCGAAAAGCAAAATGTCATGTCCGGCATGAAAGGCCTTGAATGCCCGCTCACCGTAATTGCCGAACCGGTCGGCCCCCTTCATGAGCAGGTCATCGGTAATAACGATACCGTCGAATGAAAGCGTATCGCGCAGAAGTTTTTCCACCACTACCTGGGAAATCGTGGCCGGGTATTTGTCGAGATTGGGCAGAAGCAGATGCGTGGTCATAATCATGTCACTGCCGGAACGCACTGCCGCCTGGAACGTAAACGACTCGCGGTTCAAAAACGTCTGGAAAGTGAAATCGGCGGATACCAACTCCTCGTGGGGATCGCTACGGGCCGCGCCCAGTCCGGGAAAATGCTTGGCGCAGGTCAGCAAACCGGCCTTGTGAGCGATCTTGATAGTGCGTTCGATAAAGGGAATCGCGCGGGAGCTTTGACTGCCGAACGTGCGTCCTTTCAAACATTGATTGTCATCGTTGAGATACAGATCGGCAACCGGCCCGAGCATAAGATTGATGCCAGTCGACCGCAGGTAATAGGCTGCACGACTGAATTGTTCGTCGTACAACTCGATTTTTCCCTTTTCGGCATATTCCGACGCCGCACCGTATTCAGCGGGAACGCCACGGAACCGGCAAACTCGTCCCCCCTCCTGATCGACCGCGACAAACGGCGGCGTTTGATTGCGCGCTGAAATGGTCTGCATGCTTTTTTCAGCCCGGCTGTGCGGATTGCAGTTTTCTTCGAACAGGATAACTCCGCCGGGATTCTGCCTTTCCACAAAGGCGAGATAATCCTCTGACGGCGTTTCGCCCTCGAAGCCCGTAATAAATAATTGTCCAATACGATCGATCA
This sequence comes from uncultured Ignavibacteriaceae bacterium, assembly GCA_964628115.1. GTDB lineage: Bacteria > Zixibacteria > MSB-5A5 > GN15 > PGXB01 > JAFGAL01. Next base: position 1,071 of record CAZVNK010000331.1, read on the forward strand.
TATTAAATCACACACACCAGGTTTTTGCCGGCGCCCTTGGCCCGATACAATGCCTGATCGGCCAGGGTCAGCAATTCATCGTACGGTTTGCCGTTCTCGGGATACGACGTGACCCCGATCGACACGGTCACTTTCAGATCCGGAATATTGTCACCGCCGAAAAACGTGGCTTCCTCGATTTTGGTCCGAATCCGTTCGCCGATTATCGCCGCTTCGGCCTTCGGCGTCTGGGGAAGCAGGACCACGAATTCCTCGCCCCCGTAACGAGCGAAAATGTCCACGTCACGTATGCACTGCTTGACCGACTCCGTTATCCCCTTCAATACCAGGTTGCCGACCTCGTGTCCATAGGAATCATTGAAACGTTTGAACCAGTCAATGTCAAGCATGATCATCGACAGCGGCTGATCATAGCGCGCGGCGCGACGTTGTTCCTCTTTAAGTTTCTGCGTGAAATGCCGGTAGTTGTATATTCCCGTCAATTCATCGGTCATGGTCAGCTCTTCCATCTTGCGATGAAGCATGGCGTTGTCCAGCGCCATGGCGGCCGAGCGCGCAAGCACCGCCAGCATGGCTTCATCCTTTTCCGTAAAAGAACCGGCTTCGGGCGATTCCGCGGTCAACACACCGAGATTTTTGCCGTGAGCGATCATCGGAACCAGCATCACCGCTTTCGACATCGACCGCAAAGGCTGATAATCACGTCGTCCGGAAATATCGACAATGGTCACGGCTTCGCCCTGATCGACAACGCGCCGAATCAACTCGCTTTTCTCGCCGTCGGCCGCCTTGAGATGGAAATTAAGCTGGCCGCTGATATTGCGTCCTCTATAAATCAAATTGCCGCCGGGACCGGATAGAAGCAGGCCGCAGGCGGGATACGCCAGAATTTCACCGAGAATGCGCATCACCTCTTCGGTAACACCGTCGACGTCAAGAATCCCCGCCAACACTCTGGTATTCTCATAAATCATCTCAAGATGGGCCTGGGATTTCTCCAATTCAGCGGTGCGCAAATTGAGAGTATCAAACAGCTTCAGCAGGCGAACTTCGGACCGCCTGATATAATCGGAAACAAAGGCAATAGTCAGTGACAAAAACCACATCAGGCCGACTCGAAGAGTCAATCCCACCAAATGACCGCTTTCAAAGCTCTCGTAAGCCAGAAGGACATACACGACGGTTATGGCGCTGTTGGCGATCATTGAAATGCGAAAAACGAAAATATATGACGAGAATGCCACAATCAGGTAATAGAACAGGAAAAAGTCCGAATGATAGCCGCCGGAAAAATGTATCAGAATCGAGACGAATATCGAATCAAACAGCAGAATCGATAAATAGGCGTTTTTCAGATCATAGGTTCGTTTACGAATAACATACGAAAGGATAAATAGTTGCAGGACAAACGATCCCGTGAGTATTTCCAGGACCAACCGCTGATGGTCGCCAAGTGAATCAATGAAAAAGACCCAGATCGTCCCGACCACAATCAGGAGTCTGGAGAGAAGAAAAATCGAGTCAACCCTGGGAAGTAGGGTCTTACCTTTATCCTGAAAAATCTTCATATATATAAATAGGCGGCTTGTGCTCGCTCTCTGAAATTATCGGCATTAACGGGATATTATTAATTGCCGCGTAACAAATTAGGCGTCAATGGCGGGCTTTTGGCGAGATTTGTGAAACTGCAACGTCTTACGAACGGTCTGAACGACCACCCCCGCGGACAAACCAAGCAGGATTAAATCCGTTACGGCCAACACGATATTGTGAGACGGAAGATACCGCGCGATCAGATAATAAATCAAAGAAGCTATTGTCGTTATGAGCATAATCACGGCGGGAAAAACCGTAAACCAGTTTTTTCTGCCGGCCAGATTCAGCCAGGCCGATACCGCAATCAAGGTCAACGCGGCCAGCAGTTGATTGCTGGCGCCGAAAACCGGCCAGATCAGCTTATACCCGTTGCTGATTGCAAGGGCAAACATCAACACCACCGACAGACCCGAATTGAACCAGTATTTTTTGCAAATAGACGGGACCTGTTTGAACAGCCGCGCCCAGAATTCCTCGAAAATATAGCGATTCAGGCGAACCGCGGAATCGAGTGTGGTCACCACGAATCCCTCGACCATGAGAATGCCGATTATGGCGCCGAGTGCGGTCGGAATTCCCAGCGAATGATTGACCAAATGCCCCACCGCCAGGGCGAACGCCAGAATCGGATTCCCCCCTCCGGTGTCCGGCCAGGCGATGGCCATGTAATCCGC
>CAZVNK010000331.1:3350-3695 GCA_964628115.1 uncultured Ignavibacteriaceae bacterium
GATCATCACCGTTTCGCCGCTCTGTACCATCTCCGCCGCCCGTTTTACGATACGCTTTTTTACCTCATAGTTGAACGTAAGCGATGATGCTATCGCCACCACCACCAGCACCGCAAGGACCGATTCCAGCAACATCGCGCCATAGCCGATCGATTTGGCCTGCGGTTCGCGAGCCAACTGCTTGGAGGATGTCCCCCCGGCCACAAGCGCATGGAATCCGGAAATCGCCCCGCAGGCGACGATGATGAACAAAATCGGCCAGACCGGCCCCATGTGAAGCGATCCCTCGGCCAGATTCATCACCGGCATAGCCGACATGGTCAAACCGGAAAAACCACCGATAAT
>CAZVNK010000332.1:0-3677 GCA_964628115.1 uncultured Ignavibacteriaceae bacterium
AAAAAAGATTGCGGAAGATAAAGGGGCGCTGTTGATCGTGATGGCCAATCCGTTGGCGCTTGGAATATTGGAAGCGCCCGGTAAATTGGGGGCGGATATCGTTGTCGGAGACACGCAGCCGTTCGGTTTGCCGATGTCATTCGGCGGTCCGCATTGCGGTTACTTCTCCGTGAATCAAAAGCATATCCGCAAAGTTCCCGGAAGGATCGTCGGGGAAACTGTGGATGCCGAGGGAGAACGCGCTTTTGTGCTGACGCTCCAAAGCCGGGAGCAGCATATCCGCCGCGAAAAAGCGACTTCCTACATGAGTTCGAACCAAGCCTTGAACGCGTTGGCTTCAGCGGTCTGCATGGCGGCCCTCGGCAAACAGGGCGTCCAGGAAATGGCGCAGCTGAACGTCGACAAAGCTGCTTATTTTGCCCAAGCTTTGCAGGATAAAGGCTTCGCGATCCTGAATCACTCGCCGTTCTTTAATGAGTTCGTCATCGATCTGCCTTTCCCTGCTGAAGAAGCGAATAAGGCTTTGCTGGAGGCGGGCATCATCGGCGGCTACAGCTTGGCCGAAACCTATAAAAAGCCGAATCAGTTGCTGGTTTGTGCCACCGAAAAACGCACGAAGGAAGAAATCGACCGATTCATTGCGGTATTGGAGGGGATGAAGCATGCGTAAAACAAAAAAGGTGATTTTTGAATTAAGCCGTTCAGGGCGCGTCGGCTACAGCCTGCCAAAGAGTGATGTCCCAAAAGCGGATTTCAAGGCCAAACTGCCGGAGCATCTTGTCCGCAAACAGCCGGCCGAATTGCCGGAAATCAGCGAGCTGCAGTTGATGCGCCATTACACCAACCTTTCCCAGGACAACTTTGGCATAGAAAACGGCTTTTATCCGCTGGGGTCCTGCACAATGAAATACAACCCGAAAATCAACGAGGTGACCGCCCGTTTGGACGGCTTCGCCAATATCCACCCCTATCAACCAGTGGAAACCGTCCAAGGCGCGCTGCAGTTGATGCATGAACTGCAGGAAGACTTGGAAGTCATCACCGGCATGGACGGTGTTTCTTTGCAGCCGGCAGCCGGAGCGCACGGCGAATGGACCGGATTGATGATGGTGCGGGCTTACCATGAAAAGAATGGCGACCTCCAACGCACGAAGGTTTTCGTGCCGGACAGCTCCCATGGAACCAATCCATCGAGTGCCCATATCGCCGGCTTCGATGTCGTAAGCATCCCGTCGACCGCTGAAGGTTTGGTCGACCTCGAAGCTTTGCGCAAGGCAGTCGATGACCAGACTGCCGCTTTGATGCTGACGAATCCGAATACGCTGGGGCTGTTTGAGCGCGATATCGTGCAGATTGCCGAAATCATCCACGGTGCCGGCGGATTGCTTTATTACGACGGTGCGAACCTGAACGCCATCCTCAGCAAAACGACGCCGGGCACGATGGGCTTCGATATCGTTCATTTGAACCTGCACAAGACATTCAGTACGCCGCATGGCGGCGGCGGACCGGGAGCCGGTCCAGTAGGCGTAAAGGCAAATCTGAAAGAGTTTCTGCCGATTCCGCGAGTGGAGAAGACAGAAGAAGGCTATGTGCTGAACAGCGATCATCCCGCTTCAATCGGTCCGGTCAAAGGTTATTACGGGAACTTCGGCGTCCTTGTCCGGGCCTACACCTACATCCGCACAATGGGACCAGTCGGTTTGCGCAAAGTATCGGAGAGCGCCGTGCTGCATGCCAATTATCTGCGTAAGCTTCTCGAAAATGATTTCGACACGCCGTATCCGGTCATCTGCAAGCACGAATTCGTCCTTTCCGGCAACCGTCAGAAGAAGGGCGGTGTGCGGACTTTGGACATGGCCAAGCGCTTGCTGGATTACGGCTATTACGCGCCGACTGTCTATTTTCCGTTGATTGTCGAGGAAGCTTTGATGATCGAACCGACGGAAACCGAAAGCAAAGAAACGCTCGACGACTTCGCGGACGCGCTGATCGCAATCGCCCGCGAAGCAGCAGAAACGCCGGAAACCGTCACACAAGCACCGCAGCATACATCGGTCAGACGACTGGATGAAGTACGCGCAGCCAGAGTCATCAAAGTGAAATACTGATTTGATGCCATAAAAAGAACAGCTCCCAACAATCCGTTTTAATGGAAAAGTGGGGGCTGTTCTTTTTGTGTATTTGACTTTACTGTGCGACAGTCTGCTCCAGCAAGAGGTTCATGTTCAGGAAACCGCGTTCGCTTTTCAATTGGAAGGCATGCTGACCGGCATTGAAATCGATGACGTTGTCGCTGTCGAGAAAAACCAGAGCCCATTTTTGAGCAGGTACAGGTCCGATGTTCGTTTCGATTATGGCATCGTATTCAGCCATTCCGGCATCATGCGCCTTCAACATGAAGATGCCGGTGCTCGGGCAGCCGCAATCATCGCCGACCGCATAGAAGAGGCTGATGTCCTTGAGTTCGTAACGTTTTTGGATTTCCGTAATGGCGGAATCGGTAAAAGTGAGTTTCATGATTTAATCCCTTTCTTTCCATACAAAGTAACTGCAAATGACCAGGCGGGGAAACTGCCTATCCAACTTTGCTTTCTTACTATAAGTATACGATATATCCATCAAAAAACAAGAAAAGCCCTCTTCCGCCGAAAGTCAGGATGACTTCAGAAGGGATCGGTGGAAGAAGATTTTCGATTTATTTTGAACATTCTTAAGAAAATCCTATAACTGGAAAAATGTCAATAACACTTCTGCAATCTTTTGCTACTGCCCTCTGGTAGATCGTTCTTTTTACATCACTAACCAACTTTGGTAGAATCAAAGATATATGAGTTTAAAATAATGAAGGGGTGGGGAGATTCTTTGGCAAATCAAGAAAAGTCAGTTCGGTTGTTTTGGCTATTGTTCAAATCAACTTTTGTGCTGAGTGCATTCACTTTTGGTGGAGGCTATGTGATCGTACCGTTGATGCAAAAAAAATTCGTGGAACAACTGAAATGGATTGATTCAGATGAAATGTTGGATTTGGTTGCTTTGGGGCAGTCCGCGCCTGGTGCGATTGCCGTCAATACATCCATTCTGGTCGGCTATCGTGTGGCGGGTTTTCTGGGAGCTTTGGTGACTGTATTCGGTACGGTTGCGCCCCCGCTCATCATCATCACGATTGTTTCCTATTTTTACATGAATTTTCGTGAAAATCCGATTGTGGATGCTTTGATGATCGGGATGCAAGCGGGTGTGGCTGCAGTCATCGTCAATGTCGTCATCGGCATGGTCAGAGCGGTCCACAAGGCCATCGAAAAACAAATCCTGACCATGGACAACGTCCAGATGAAAGAACGCATCGAAGCGATGGAATCAGGCCCGCTCATAGATACAGCCAGCCCGAAGATGAAAAACATCGTTGACCTCGTCCGCCAGGTTGCGCCCAGCCAGGCAACTGTCCTGATTCTCGGGGAATCCGGGACAGGCAAAGAAGTCATCGCGGACATGGTACATCAACTGTCCCCCAGGGGAGTAAAGCCCATGGTTAAGGTAAACTGTGCCGCAATCCCGGAGACGCTCATAGAGTCGGAACTCTTCGGCTATGAAAAGGGGGCGTTTACCGGTGCATCCGCCAGGAAAGAGGGTCGCTTCGAGACCGCAGACAAGGCGAGCATATTCCTTGATGAGAT
>CAZVNK010000333.1:0-3677 GCA_964628115.1 uncultured Ignavibacteriaceae bacterium
GTAGATTTTCGTTCACTGGTGCGCGATCTCGCCTCGGAATATCGAACGCGTATCGAACTGCGGCAGATCGGAGTGCGCGACGAGGCCAAGCGTATCGGGGGATATGGTATTTGCGGACGGGAGCAGTGTTGCGCCCGGTTTCTACGCAGTTTCGAGCCGATTTCGACACAGGACGCCCGGGATCAGAATCTGTCGCTGAATCCGTCGAAGATTTCCGGCAACTGCGGCCGATTGTTGTGCTGTTTGAAATACGAAGTCGACCAGTACAATCAGATTCACGGCCGATATCCCGAGGTCGGGGAGCGTTTTTCGACCGATTCCGGCGAGGGGGTGGTGGATCGAGTGAATATCTTTGAAGACTATATGGTGGTAAGAATAAACGGTGGCGAGGACGTGCGGGTTTCCGGTCGGGAGTTTCGCAAAAGACAGCGTTCACAGGGGACATTTTTCAGAACTCTTCGCGATCACCAATCGATTGACGACACCACCGAATAACAGGAGACAGACGCGTGCAACGGCCATATTACATTACGACACCGATTTACTATGTCAACGATCGACCGCATATCGGCCATTCCTATACCACTATCGCCGCCGACCTGCTGGCGCGATACCAGCGATTGGCCGGTCGGGAAGCCTTTTTACAAACCGGCACCGATGAGCACGGGACAAAAATCGCCGAGGCGGCCGAAAAGGCCGGGGTGGAGCCACAGGCATTTTGCGACGAAGTCGTTTCCCATTACAAGAGCGCGTGGAAGAATCTCGATATCGACTACGGTAATTTTATCAGAACCACCGATGAACGCCATATCAAGGCCGTGCATAAACTGCTGGGTGTTTTGCATGAAGCCAAAACCGACGCAGGCGAGCCGGTCATATATTCCGGTGAATATGAAGGGTTGTATTGTACCGGATGTGAAAAATTCCTGACGGAAAAGGAACTGGTAAACGGGGTGTGTCCCGATCACAAAATCGCACCGCAAGTGGTCAAGGAGAGGAATTATTTCTTCCGGCTGAGTGCCTATCTGGATAAACTGAAACATCTGATAGAAACCAACGAACTGGTGATCCTTCCCGAAGAACGTCGCCGCGAAGTGCTGGGGTTGTTCGAACAGGGATTGAGTGATTTTTCGATTTCGCGGGAAAAAGTGCGCTGGGGAATTCCCCTGCCGTTCGATCCGTCGCAAGTGACCTATGTCTGGATCGAAGCGCTTTCGAATTATATTACGGGGATAGGTTACGGCGACGATCAGGCGCAGTTTGACACCTGGTGGAATAAAGTCGAGGTCGTACACCTGATGGCCAAGGATATTCTGAAATTCCACTGTATTTGGTGGCCGGCGATATTACTGGCGGCCGAACTGCCGCTCCCGCATACCATCTACCCGCACGGGTTTTTCATGGTCGACGGGGAGCGGATGTCGAAAACGTTGGGCAATCAGATCGATCCCAATGATTTGGTGGAACAGTACGGCCCGGATGCCGCGCGGTATTTACTGCTGACGCAGTACCCGTTCGGGACCGACGGCGATATCCGGCGGTCGCGGTTCACGACCAAGTACAACAGCGATCTCGCCAATGATCTGGGCAATCTGGTGTCGCGGGTGGCCAAAATGATTACCGCCAGTTTCGGGGGGGTGATTCCCAAACCCGCCGACGGGCTGGAGGGCGCCGACGACATTATCGCCGAGGCGGAACGTTTGCCGGAAGTGGTGATGGAGCATATCAATCACTATCGTATTCTTCACGCGATCGAGGCGGTCATGAATCTGGTGCGGCAGTGCAATCGGTTTTTCGACACCAACGCGCCGTGGAAACTGATCAAGGAGGGGCAGGTCGAGCGTGGCGGCGGCGTGCTGTATATCTGTGCCGAAGCCCTGCGCATTATCGCGATTCTGATTTCGCCGATTATGCCGTCCAAGGCGCTTGAAATACTGGGCATCTTCGGATTGGGTGCGGAGAGTCTGACACTGGACAATGCCCGGAGTTTTTATTGTCTTAAACCGGGAGACACCGTCACGATTGTCGAGTCGGTGTTCCCGCGTTTGAAAGACAAGAAAAAAGCGGTCGAATCGCAGAAGAAAGAGGATGCGGACGATAATCTGCTGGATATCTCTGAATTCACCCGCGCCAAACTGGTAGTGGCGGAGGTGCTTTCGGCCGAGCGAGTCGAGGGCGCGGACAAATTGCTGAAACTGCAAATTTCGCTCGGCAATGAAACGCGGCAAATCGTGGCCGGGATCGCGCAATTTTACACGCCGGAGCAAATGGTCGGCAAACGGATCGTGGTGGTTGCCAATCTCAAACCGGCAGAAATCCGAGGCGTGAAATCCAACGGGATGTTACTGGCGGCGAAAAAAGGCAAAAAGTTGTGCCTGGTCGTGCCGGAGGGGGATCTTCCACCGGGGGCGACGGTCGGCTGATGATAGATTCACACTGCCATCTCGATTTCGATGAGTACGACGGGTGTCGTGATATCACGATCATGGCCGCGCTCGACGCGGGCGTGCATACGATGATCAATATCGGTACCGATCTGGAATCGTCAAAACGGTCGGTGGAACTGGCAGAACGTCATGACTGCGTGTTTGCCACGGTCGGGGTGCATCCGCACGACGCCAAAACCTTTACGACCGATATCGCCGACAAGCTCAGTGCAATGATGCACCATGGAAAAGTCCGGGCGGTGGGGGAGATCGGTCTCGATTATTATCGCGATCTGTCGCCGCGCGATATCCAGCAGAGGGTGTTTCGCGAGCAGTTGGATATCGCGGTCGAAAAGAAACTGCCGGTGGTGATCCATACCCGCGATTCGTTCGAGGATACCGTGAAGATCATCGAGGAATACAACGGCAAACTGGCGGGCGGGATATTTCATTGTTTTCCCGGGACGGTTCGTGACGCGTATCGCGTTATCGATCTGGGGTTTCATGTGTCGGTCGGGGGAGTGATCACCTTTCCGAAGGCCATAATGGCCGAAGTGGCGGCGAAAGTACCGTTGGAATATCTTCTGCTGGAAACCGACTGTCCGTACCTGACCCCGGTGCCGTATCGGGGCAAGACCAATCAACCTGCCTATATTCGCTACGTGCGTGACCGGGTGGCGGAGTTACGGGAGATTCCGACGTCCGAGGTGGAGAAAATCACCGACCGGAATTGTCAGAAGGTGTACCATTTGGTCGACCTGTTCGAGGGGTGACCCCATGGCGAATTCACGCCCGAAAAAGCGCTTTTCCCAGAATTTTCTCACCGATACGAATATCGCCCGCAAGATTGTCGGGCTTCTTGATATCGCCGAAAGCGACACGGTGTTCGAAATCGGCCCGGGGCGGGGAATGCTGACCGAGCTTGTCGCCAAGAGCGGCGCGCGGCTGATTGCGGTGGAGATCGACCGCACGCTGATCGACGATTTGAAAAACAAGCTGGGCGGCTACGACAATGTTACCATTGTCACCGCCGATTTTCTTACGGTGAACCCATCGGATTTTGTCGTTGGCCGATTCAAACTGATCGGCAATATCCCGTATGATATCACTTCGCCGCTTCTGGACTGGATTGTCCGCTATCGAAATTCGCTTGACCGGGTGGTGATAACGATGCAGAAGGAACTCGCGGAGCGGATTCCACACCCTTGACGGCCGGGACGCCACGGCCAAGGCCCAGACCGGAACAGGCAA
>CAZVNK010000334.1:0-3667 GCA_964628115.1 uncultured Ignavibacteriaceae bacterium
TTTGTCCTTCCCGGCATGGGCGGTGTCGCGACCGGCACTCTGCGCGGCGGCAAGCTCGATGTCGGCGGAGAAATCGCCGTCTTCCCGGCGCGCAAGACCGGCAAGGTGCGTACCCTGCAGTCGCACAACACTCAGGTGACGACGGCTTTGCCGGGCCAGCGCACGGCCGTCAGTCTGACGGGTATCGACAAGGAGTACATATCACGCGGAAGCGTTCTGACCATGCCTGAATTGGCAGTCGACTATCCCGACCGACCGGTGTTTGCCATGAGCATCGAACTGCTTGTCGAATCGCCGGTGATATTACAGGATCGGCGGCGACTGCTGATGATTATCGGAACGACCGAACTGGAGGGCGAGGTTCGTCTGTACGATCGCGACGGACTCAATCCCGGCGAGAAGGGAATCATCTTTTTCAAACCGTTCGATCCGGTGCTGGGTTTTATCGGCGACCGATTCATCCTGCGCCTGCCTACGCCGCAGACCACGGTGGGAGGCGGCACGGTGATCGACCTGCTCGACCGTTTCCCGCGCAAAAAACAGAGAGAGCGATTCGCCTATCTGCTCCGGCGCGTCGATATGTCGCCGCAGGTGCTGGTCGATTCAAGATTCGATCGGCAATTGTTCGTGACCATCGATGATTTTCGCTACACGGCGTATGCCGAAAAAAACATACGAAGCATTTTCGGCGATATGCTGGCCTCGGGGACGATCAAGCAGACCGGCGACAAATATTACCGTCCTGCCGACGTGGGCGAAGTGACCGAGCGCATTGTCTCGGCCGTGACTGGCTATATCAAGCAGTATTCGCATCGTGAGGGCGTCCCCATCGAAAAAATCGCAGAGGAACGCAAACGGCCGGCGGCGGCGCTGGAGCCGATTATCGCTTTGCTCTGCGATGCAGGAAAGTTGATAAAGCGCAAAAACGTTTACGATGTCCCGGGGCGGAAGATTTCCGCTTCCGGCCAAATCAAACAGGCCGCCGAGGCTATGGAAAAACAACTGCTTGAATCGGAATTCTCTCCGCCGACGATGAAAGAACTTATCGAGGATGATGCCGTGCGGCGTGAGGCGCTGGATTATCTTTTACGTTCCGAAACCTGCGTGAAGGTCGGCGGCACACTGATTTTCCACGGAACCGCCTGGAAACGCATTCTCGATACGATTCGATCCACCCTGAACGAAAAAGGATCGATCAGCGTCGCCGAACTGCGGGAGACATTGAACAGTTCGCGCAAATATGTCGTGCCGATATTCGAAGCCGTCGATCAGATGGAGATCACGAAACGGGAGGGGGATATCAGGGTGAAAGGAGATCGTTTTGACCGGTCGTAAGGTGTACTGTCGGGGACGTATATACGTACAGGGCGATGATAATCCGGTGGTGGATTCGCTGGCGGTGAACGGTGACACTATCGTTGCGGTCGGCAACCGTCTCGACCGTGATCCTGATTTCGCATCGTACGATAAAATCGATCTGCACGGCGCCACGGTTATCCCGGGACTGGTCGATGCGCACACGCATTTTTATTTCATGGCGCAGTCAATGGGCAACGTCATGCTGGACGGTTTGAATTCAGTCGAACAGGTTCTTGAAAAGATTAAAAAACAGGCACGGGGATTGAGCAAAAAAGAATGGGTCGTGGGGCAGGGGTACTCACCGGAGCGGTGGGAAAAATACGTGTCGGTCGATCGGTACATGCTTGATAATGTCACCGGCGGCCGTCCGGCGGCGATTTTTTCCAAAGACCAGCACATGCTCTGGGCCAATTCGAAAGCGCTGGAATTGGCCGGTATCACCTCTTCCAGCCCCGATCCCAACGGCGGACGGTTCGAGCGATTGGCAAACGGCGAACCGTCGGGGATTCTCAAGGAACTGCCCGGTTTTTTCCCGGTTTACAAATTGATTCAGGGACCGAGTCACACCAAATTGCTTAAACTGCATCATCGATTGGTACAGGATATGTACGCCAAAGGCGTCACCGGTGTGCATTCGATGGACGGCCCCGACGCGTTGGATTTCTGGGCGGATTTGTCCGACCAAAACAGGTTGGGATTACGAATCAATTACTATGCTCCGCCGAAAGTCCTGCCGGAACTCAGCCGAACCAAAATCAAACAACGCTATGCCAATCGGTATTTTCGATTGAGCGGAATCAAGATGTTCGCCGACGGTGCGCTGGGAAGTCAAACGGCGCTGTGTTTCAACAAATATCTCGGATCGAAAGACAATTTCGGCATTGAAACCACGACCAGGGAGGAAATTATCCGTGTGATGAAACGTGCCGCGCGGATTAAACTTCCACTGGCCGTGCATGCCATCGGTGACCGTGCGGTTGCCAATGTTCTCGACTGCTATGAACAGGCTCCGCTTCCGCCGGGGCAGGCGCGGTATCGAATCGAGCACGTGCAGATGATCCGCCGCAAGGATATTACTCGATTGAAACGACTCGGCGTAGTGGCGTCGATGCAACCGTCGCACTGTCCGTCGGATATAAAAATGATCGGAAAATACTGGGGCAAACGCGGACGCAATTGCTACGTGTTTAAAACCATGCTGAATCGGGGTATTCCATTGGCGTTCGGTTCCGATGCCCCGATCGAACCGCTCAATCCTCTGGCCGGTATACAATCGGCGGTCACCAGATCACTTCCGGGCAGACGCAAGGCGTTTTGCCCCGAGCAGTGTCTGACGATTGCCGAGGCGGTTTACGGCTTTACCGCCGGACCGGCGTATGCAATCGGCGAGGAATACCGGCGGGGAAGACTGCTGACCGGTTTTATGGCCGATTTTGTGGTGCTTTCCGACAATATCTATCGCAAGGCGGCCTCGCGGCTGGCCGATACGGAAGTGACTGCGACCGTGTTCGACGGGCAACCGGTATATCAACATCACGCCTCGAAAATCGTTTTTTAATGAATATCCCGATACCCCGGGCGGTATCAGGTATGGATTTTATAGTTGACAGTCCGTGTTAACGAGTCTTACCTTTCATGAGAAAGGCATATCATGTCACGAATAAATATAATCACTCTGGTGCTCTGTTTGTTGTTGGCGGTTCCGATTCTGGCCGACGACAGCCTCACGGTCGATACGACCGCAATCATCGGCGAAAGCGATACGGCAGTGGCCGAACGCCCCAGCGAAATTCTGGTCCTGACCATTGACGGCGCGATCGGAACGGTAACCGCCGACCGCGTTATCGAAGCCGTTTCGGAAGCGGAACGCAACCAGGCCGACGTCCTGTTGATTCTCATGGACACGCCCGGCGGTTTCAATGATTCCTTCTGGGCGATTACCAAGGCGATGATGAACAGTTCCGTGCCGGTGGTGGTGTACGTGTCCCCGGTAGGCGCGCGGGCGGCATCGGCGGGCGTATATATCACCTATGCGGCGCACGTTGCGGCGATGGCTCCGAGTACGCATATCGGCGCGGCGCACGTGGTTTCCGGTTCCGGCCAGCCGATGGATTCGATTCTTACCGACAAGATCATGAATGACGCCGTGGCGGCCCTGCGCGGGATGGCGGAGCGACACGGACGTAATGCCGAATACGCCGAAAAAATGGCGAGGGAATCGATCTCGCTGACCAGTTCCGAGGCGCTGGAACACGGGGTGATCGATTTGATCGCCGACGACGTGGACGATTTACTGGCGAAAATCGAC
>CAZVNK010000335.1:0-3650 GCA_964628115.1 uncultured Ignavibacteriaceae bacterium
GGGCGAAGAGCGAGCCCAGCTTCAGAGCGGGGAGGATTCTGAAGGGGTCGGAGACTTTTACCTCACCGCCCAGGGGAGGATTTCTGCGGTGTGATATGTAGGCCAGGGCCGTGCCGACTGCGGTCATGGTCAGAGCGGCAATCAGAAACGGGAGAATACCGCCGATGAACAGGCCGACCACCACGTAGACATTCAACAGGTTGATCGAGTCCATGCCCACCGCCGTGGCATACGCCGAAAACAGCGCCAGTGCGGTCAACGCCGCCGAACCGATGGCAAAGCCCTTGCCGATGGCGGCCGTGGTGTTGCCGAGAGAATCGAGACGGTCGGTGATCTGGCGGATGTCCTCGCCCAAACCGGCCATTTCGGTAATGCCGCCGGCGTTGTCGGCAATCGGCCCGTAGGCGTCAACCGACATGGTCACGCCAATGGTCGAAAGCATACCGACCGCCGCCAGCCCGATACCATAGAGACCGCCGAGTTTGAAGCCGACCAGAATCGCCATGGCGATAATGAAGACCGGAACCGCCACCGATTCCAGACCGACCGCGAGACCCTGAATGATATTGGTTGCCGCGCCGGTTTCGGAAGCATGGGCGATTTTGCGAACGGGAGCGCCCGCCGTGTAATATTCGGTTAAAAGACCGATCAGAATACCGGCCACGTTACCCGAGAGAATCACCCAGAACAGTTTCTGGTCGAGTCCGAGTTTTTCGATTAAAAACCAGGCCACGATGAAAAGCACGACGGACGCCACATAAGTCACGATACGCAGAACCGCCGCAGGATTTTTCATCCCGGCGAAGGCCTTCACCGACAGCACGCCAAGCACCGATGCCACGATACCTGCGGTCGCGATGGCGATCGGCAGGAGCACCTTGCCCAGGATTTCCCCGGTCGGGAGCGTACTGCCGAGCGAGACCGCGGCAATGGCGATCGTGGCGATGATCGAACCGACGTACGATTCGAACAGGTCGGCGCCCATACCGGCCGTGTCGCCCACGTTGTCGCCGACGTTATCGGCAATCACCGCCGGGTTGCGCGGATCGTCCTCGGGAATACCGGCCTCGACTTTGCCGACCAGATCGGCGCCGACATCGGCCGACTTGGTGTAAATACCGCCGCCGACACGCGCAAAGAGCGCGATCGAGGAGGCCCCGAAACCGAAGCCCGCCAGATCCGACCAGGTGAAGAAATCAAGCCGGAATACCAGGTAGGTGAAAATGCCCACGCCCAGAAGTCCCAGCGAGGCCACCGACATGCCCATGACGGCGCCGCCGGTGAACGCGATTGACAACGCCCCGCCCTGACCCTGATTCTTGGCCGCGGCGGACGTGCGAACGTTGGCTTTGGTTGCCGCCTGCATGCCAAAATAGCCGGCCAGCATGGAGCAACAGGCTCCCGAGATGAAAGCGATGGCCGTGGCGGCTGAAATTTTCCATAACAACAGCAGGAATACGACCACAATGAAGATCGCGAGAATGGAATATTCTCGTTTGAGAAAAACCATCGCGCCATGAGCGATCTGCTCGGCGATTTCCTTCATCAGGTCATTCCCCGCGTCTTTCGATTTGATGGTGTAGTAGAGTAGCAACGCGAAGAGGATACCCACCACCCCCAAAATCTGTGCGGCGTACAAATAGATCCAATGATCCATCTATAAACTCCCTTACCTTGAGGTGATTATATTGATAGTTTCTTTGTTTTTCAGAGGTCCCGCGCCCAAGTCGTCAGTGTAAATCAAACCTATTACCAGTCAGTTAGATATACCCGATTTTAAGCACCAAATGTATGTTGTGTGAAATGAAATGTCAATATGAATTTCTTAAAAATGTGATTTTGTTCACAAGGATTTCATTCAACAGCTTGTGTGGGAATCACTTTTAGTGGTCAGCGGGTAAAAAACGCCCGATGTCCCGCATTTCAGGCTGTTTGCGCTCATATAACAGCTTAAGATTATTGAGATTAACGCTCAATGTCAATATTAAACGCCGGTTTCATTAAGCCAATGGCAAGATCCTCCAGATAAAAACGATTGACCGCATGTATGTCGCCGTCAAGAATAACATACGATAACCCGATATTTTCAAGGATCAGGCTTCTGGTGTCGGGATTGACCGGAAACAAATGATCGATCCCTGCCCGCAGTTGGCAACTCGTTGTCGGCGCTTTGGCCTTTTTGACGTTCTTTTTCAATCCCAACATTCGTTTGCTACCCAAGCGAAGATGTTGCCCGATTCGTTTGCCGATATTGGCCGCGTTCTTCCCGACATAAAGAGGAATCGGCAGGCGTGTTTCGAGACCCAACCAGTCATCGTCGATTTTGATGGTTACTATTCGCCCGCCCGGACCGCATAATTCCATTAGGCGATTGCAATTCGACGTGCGCAAGAGCTCTCTGTCACCGGTCCACCAGAAAGCATACACGCCGCCGCCGACCGGCAGACGGCCGCCCAATAGTCGGTTTCCTCCGGCAGTTACGATTGCGCCGATGCGAATATGTTTGATGCGACACAATTCCTCGAACCAGCGCCCCAGCGCCCCGCCGTTTATTGTCGAGACCATTGTCGAATCCCTTCGCTATTTGTCATCCCTTTTCCCGAAGGATATACATTTATATATCACGTATCAATGAATACTCTACTTTTTAGGGGAACATTTTTATGTGGAGCCTGTTATCAAAGACTAAATAGTAGCGAAAATCACTCCATTATATGGGATGATAAAAAATAAACAGAACGGTAAGGAGAGATATCATGGCTTACGAATGGAAATTCAATAAGAGACCGTATAGCGACGACGAAGCTAAAAGCCTTTTGAAGAACGTCGTCTCACCCGAAACGACCGATTGGCATTACAACAAACATCATAAAGGCTATGTGGCCGCCCTTAACACGATCGAAAAGGGATTGGAAAGCGCCGACCGCTCCGCCGCCAACGGCAATTATTCCGAAGTCGGCGAGCTGAAACGCCGCCTGACCTGGAATCACGGCGGGGCATTGCTTCATGACATATACTGGGAAGTACTCGGCGGCGACGGTGACCCCAAAAAAGGCCCCGAAGTACTGGCCGCAATCGAAAAGGAATTCGGCAGTTTCGAGAAATGGAAAGAAGATTTCAAGGCGACCGCGTTTTCAGCCAAGCTGTCCGGATGGGGCGTGCTGGCGGTCGATCAACTCTATAGCGGACGACTGCTCAACGTGCTGGTCGACGAGCACCATTACGGCGCGATCTGGGGCGCGATTCCGTTGATTCCGTGCGATGTGTTCGAGCACGCGTACTATCACAAGGACGGCGCCGGACGCGCAACGTATATCGACAATTTCCTGAACAATCTCAACTGGGAGCGTATCAACGCGCGGTTCAAGAAATTCGTGAAGTAAGAATCGGTATGTGATTGAATAATAATGGCATAGGGGATACACCGGGGGGCATGCCGAGGATGTAGGGGGAAAGGCAGTTGGGGAATTGCAATAGGACATTATTGCAAACAAAAGGCTGTGATCTGATGATCACGGCTTTTTTGTTTGGCTGAATTTCTGATATGAGTTACATGCCGCTCTACCAAAAACGTGATATTTGTATTGTTGCAAATACCCGCAAATTCACGTATGCATGACAGTATGGTTGAGATATCGGTAGTGATGATT
>CAZVNK010000336.1:0-3648 GCA_964628115.1 uncultured Ignavibacteriaceae bacterium
GACGACGGCGACAATCGGGGCGGACAGTACATCGTTGAAGGCTCAATCGGTGTGAAACCGATGATAGGCGCGACAAAAAACGGCGCGGAAGGACGACTGAATATAATCAACAGGACTTTTGCATCGACGGTACGGCGCAATCGTCCCGATCTGTCGCGCCGATACATGATTCCGAACGGATTGGTGGTGCGTGACGACGAAGTCGAGGCCGGCGGATCGGCGGTAATTATCACCCCCGGTCCTTACCATGTGTTTCTGGACGGGGGCATGCTGAATTATCGAACGCAGTTCACGTCGGCGGTGGGGACATTCGCCGTGTATCCCGATTCGGCGCGGTCGTATTTGCCGTCGATTTCGTACACCAGAGTCGAGGCCGATCTGGATTCGACGGGAGTCGCGGGAGACGGAGTGGACGAAATCATTCGGGTCGGGATCAATCATCCCCTTGCCCGGGCGGTTTCGATTACATCGGATTTTATCTATGACCGTCGATGGAATACATACCAATCGGAGACGATGGGAACGACGGAATACCGGTATGATCTGTCATTGTCTTATAAAACCGGGACGATCGGGTATCAGCATTATGAAGAGGATACGCTTCGGGCCGACTGGCAGAACCGGATTCGACGCGACCGGGGAACGGTGAATCTCACCGGCAGGCTCGGCCCGGTTCGGACCGATTTGTACTTACTGGCGCAGAGATTCGTGCGGGACGACTTCGCCGAAAATCAGTACATGGCGCGGGTGCGGTACAATTTCGTCGGACGGAAACCCAATCTGAGTATTGACGGGACATTCGCGGTGTCCGATGAAAACCGCTATGAACGCGGGGTGCGATATCTTGAAGTCAACCCGGGCGAGGGACAGTATATCCTCGAGGACGGGCAGTATATCCCCGATTCGGAAGGCAATTATATCGAGGTGGAGGAAGTGCGTTCGACGCAGGCCTCGGTCAAGTCGGGGCAGAAATCGTTTAACGTGACATACAGCGCCCCGGACGTGTACGCGCGCCTGGTATCGTCGATCGACGAGGACATGCAGGCCGACGAGGATCGTTCTGTTCTGTGGCTGTTGCCGTTTTACTCCGACAATGACAACACGTATCAGTATCGCAAGGTGTACTATTCGGGCGAAGTGAAATTACTGAGTTATGCCGGGTATTACGCCATGACGGTCGGGGGGTCGTTTCACCGTGAGGACCGCCTGTTGAACGGTAATGGCACCGAGCGCCGGGAACAGGCGTTACGTTTGGCTCTGCGACAGGGGTACGCGGAGTGGCTGTTTCGCCAGGAGGGAGAATATTTCGCGTATGATCGCGATGAGTATTACGCGGTGGCGGAAAACATCGATGGCTACGTTCTGACGGCGGCGGCGATTCGCAGGTTTTCATCGGGGCAGATCGACGGCAGTGCGGCGTACCGTCATGCCGAGGATGCCAACGGATCGAAATCTCGACAGTACATCGCGACGATCAAGCCTCGCGTGCGTATCGTGCAGGCGGGGGAAAGTTCGCTTGAAATCAAGGGGTATATTCAGGATTTGGTCGAAACGACGACCGTGTCGTATCGCCTGACCGACAATCTGGCGGGCAAGCGCGGAGTGGTCTGGACGTTGCGTTCGGACGTGCGGATTCGCAAGGATTTCCGCCTGACGCTGAATTGCACCGGTCGTCATTCCGACGATCGCAAACCGCGCCTGACGGCAAGGGGGGAGTTCGTTGCGAGTTTTTAATGTCATCATCATCGTGAGTCTGATGATCGGCGGGTATGCATTGGCATCCGAAACGCCGCAACTGGACGCGATTATTCTTGAGGGCGACCGAACCGATACCGTGCGGATCGATGCGGAATTCACGCAACAGCGCGTGGAGCCTTTGCTGGAATCATTGCTGAGGACGTATCGGGACAGCGGATATTATTATGCGTCGATCTCACCGATATCAGCGACGGGTGATGACGAGGGTGTTAATCTGCATCTGCGCGTGCAAAGCGGCCCGGTGGTGACGGTGTCCGATATCAGGATCGACGGTCTGAAAAAGACCCGGCCGGAGTTGATCCGTCGGTATCTTCACATTGCGCCGGGCGACACGTTGTTTGCCGACCGGATCGAACGGTCGGCGGGACACCTGCGGAGATTGTCGTTCGTGAATCTGGAACGTCCGCCTGATATCGTACCCGATCCGGGATATCAGACGGCAACGGTGCATTTCGCGTTGAGTGAAAAGCGGCAGTTGCTAATCGACGGCGCGGCGGGATATGTTCCCGACGATGACGGGTATGTTATCTGGTATGTTAACCTGTTGGCGCGAAATTTCCTCGGTGGGGGGCGGCAGGTATCCCTGCTGGCTGATCAGCGTGAGAAATACAAATCCATATTCGACGTTCGGTACACCCAGCCGGTGTTTTGGACGGGGATCGGCGAAATCGAGGGGCGGGTGCATACTCGCGATTATCGCGACGATTTTTATGAATTCGGCGTGCGGACCGCGTATCATCTGGAATTATCGACGCGAGTGCGAATCACGACATCGCTCGCCTGGAAGAATGTCGAACCCGCCGACGATGCTCTGCGTTCGTATGCTTCTTATGAAGCCGGAGTGGGAGTGCGAATCGGCGGAATCGATGCGACGCGTTCGACGCGCACGGCCTATTTGGTGGACTGGCGAATCAGTTATCTGGGACGGTCATATCGCAGTGGGGAGGAGACTGAAGTGACGCGGTCGACATTTAACGACACCAAAAACGAAATCCGACTGGAGTATGCCCAAAGACTGGTCAACGGATTGACCGGATTCGTCGGCGGAACATTTCAGGACGTGAAAAGCTCCGAAGCGCCGCTTCCGACCTCGGAGTTGTTCCTGTTCGGCGGTCCGGGATCACTGCGGGGATTTCGAAGCGACCAGTTCGCGGCGCGTCGGGTTCTGCTGGGGACATGCGAGTGGCGAATGTTCGTTTCGGAAATCGACTATGTGTATCCGTTTGTCGACGGCGCCTATTTCGAATGGGATCGCGACGACGACGACGTAATCGTCAAAGAATCGGATCATCGCTGGGGGTACGGTGCGGGGATCAGGTTGGCGTCGGCGAGTCGCGCATTGCGAGTCGAGTTCGCGTGGAATGAAGACGCCGGTTTCGATCAACCCCGACTATTGATAACACTTTCCAATCGCTTTTAAATGATTGACTTGGGGCAAGCATCGGCGTATCCTTCGCCATGCATATCGCACTTGCCCTGTTTCGATTGATACGCGTTCATAATGCCCTGATGGCCGGTGTCGGAGTGTGGCTGGGTGGTTTTCTGGCCGGTATGGAGGGCGGCGAATGGCGCCTGATACTGGCGTCGATTTCGGCCACACTGGTATGCGGGGCAGGCAACGCTTTCAATGATTTCAAAGACATCGAAGTCGACCGGATCAATCATCCCCGGCGGCCGCTTCCGGCAGGCGATTTACAACCGTACCACGCCGTGCTGGCCGCGAGTGTCATGAACCTGATCGGACTGATTGTCGCGGGAGTGGTGGGATCGGTTTTTTTGCTGGTGGTGGGTGTCAGTGTGACACTTCTGTTCGCCTACAATTTCTCATTAAAGAAAAAGGCGTTATGGGGCAATCTGACCATTGCGTTTTTGGGCGCACTGACGTTTATC
>CAZVNK010000337.1:0-1314 GCA_964628115.1 uncultured Ignavibacteriaceae bacterium
GAAAACGCCACCGGTTCTCCGGCATCGGATGTCTCACGAATCCTGGTGATAATCGGTATCTCTCCGAGAAATGGAACATGCAATTGCTCGGCGAGATCCTTGCCGCCGCCCTTACCGAAGATGTACTCACGTTCACCGTTACTCTCATAGTACGACATGTTTTCGATAACACCCAACACCGACAGTTTGGTTTTCTCTGCCAATTTGGCAACCCGTCCGGCAGTATGTGACGCGACCGGTTGCGGTGTGGTGATAACGAGCATTTCCGCCTTGGGCAGTAGCTGTGCGATCGACAGGGTGACATCGCCGGTACCCGGGGGCATATCGATCAGAAGAAAATCCAGTTGATCCCAGGCAACGTCCGTAAGAAACTGTGTCACGGCTTTGTGCAGAAGCGGGCCGCGCCAGATTACCGGAGCGTCTTCATCGACGAAAAATCCCATCGAGATGACTTGTATGTTCTCCCGTTTCAACGGGACAATGTGTTCGTCTTTTTCAGTCGGCTGTCCGGTAACGCCCATTATTCGGGGAACGGAAAAGCCGTACACGTCGGCATCGAGAATACCCACCTTGAATCCCAGATTGTTCAATGCGGCGGCCAGGTTGCAGGTCGTTGTGGATTTACCGACACCGCCTTTGCCCGAGGCAACGGCGATCGCGCGTTTGGCGAAGTTGACGGAAGGTTTTTCCGGCTCGCCCTTGAAAAGGTCTTTATTATCTATCATATTATATCTCCTTATGTTCGGTCATATAACCACAACAAGTATAACCGCCGTATTCGGCGACGGTTTCATGCCAGACTGCAATAAATGCAACTGCGCTTAGATGTCAAGGCTTGCGCCGGAAGAATTTGCCGGAACCGAGGATTTGGAGGGAGGGGCCTCATGGCGGGTGAATATGACGATAATAACCACGTAGATAACACCGATGGTGATAGCGGCGTCGGCGATGTTAAATGTCCACCATCTATCGAGTTGGAAATTTCCCAGGGAAATGTCGAAAAAGTCGATATCGATGAAGTCAATGACTTTACTCAAACGTATACGGTCGATCAAATTACCGACCGCGCCGCCGGCAACCGCGGCCATGGGGTATGCCAAATGTTTATTGGTTCGAGCGGTATAGACGAAATAAAACACGAAGGCCAGAACGAAAAGCGATGAGATTAAATAGAAAGTATCACTACCGAAATTGGTACCCATTACGCCACCTTCGTTGTACACCAATTTCAAGCGACTGCTCGGCTTGGCGGATCAGCTCGGTCAGGATGACGTGCGTCGGCTGTTCATCTTTGACCACGCCAACAATCTGGCC
>CAZVNK010000337.1:1324-3641 GCA_964628115.1 uncultured Ignavibacteriaceae bacterium
TGTACACCAATTTCATCTGCATCAGTGAACCGAGAATATGGCTGATAGATCCATCGGCCAGAGAATGAATTGCCCAAAGCTTGGTAACCTGATCAAGGACTGCGACTACCAGCAAAATGACGGCGGGGATGGACAACGAACGAATTTTATCTGCGGCCAGTTTTCGCCTCCTCTTCTCGTTCCTTGCATTCAATGCACAACCGGGCATGCGGGACCGCTTCCAGGCGGCGTTTCTGAATCGCCTTGCCGCATTGCTGGCAGGTGCCGTATTCCCCTTTGTGCAAACGTCTAAGCGCCTCGTTGACATGATACAGCAGGCGCCGCGATTTTGAGCTGATCATAAAAGCTTTTTCGCGCTCAATCGCATCCGTGCCCTGATCGGCCATGTGGTATGAATAACTGGACAGGTCGCCGGTCGACTCCTTGGTGGAGGAATTCGCCTGATCTTTCTTTTCGCGAATGGCCTCCAGCAATTCCTCCCGACGTTTCATCAGCAGTTTTTCATACTTGGCCAGTTCCGTTTTTTTCATGATCGTACCATTTATGTTCGGTGAACGGCTATTTCCGCTTTGATGCCATTGACATTCCAGTCCTTCCCGGGGCGTTCATCCGGTAGTGTTTCAACCAGTTCGATTCGATCGGCAAGAGTCTCCCGGCAGATAAAATCATCATGGCGTTTCACCGCCGAAGCCAGCGGATCGGCGGTACTCACCATGACGTTAATGCGGTCGGTAACTTCAAAGCCGGAAGTTTTTCTCATGTTTTGTATTTTGTTCACCATCTCACGGGCAAAACCTTCGTCGCGCAAATCGTCGTCGATATCGGTCATAAGAGCGACCGTGATACCGTTGTCGCTTTCCACGGCAAACCCGTCTTTTTCGATTTTCTGCACGTCGACATCATCGCCGGTCAGGCTGATCGGGCCGTTCCCGGTGGAGATATCTATCTTACCGTCTTTCAGTAAAGTCTTAATTTCGCTGTCTTTCCATTCAGTCACGAGTTTTGCGACATCTTTCACTTTGCCGCCCAGCCGCGGCCCGGCAGTGGCGAAATTCAGCTTGGCGCGATAACTGACCACGGTTGAGACATCGTCCAGCAATTGAACCTGTTTGATGTTCAGTTCGTCTTTGATAATCTCGAGTTCCGCCTGTAGTTTTTCCAATTGGTCTTTTCCGGGGAGATGAACCCGAATCCCGGCCAACGGCTGACGGACTTTCAGATTTTTGCGGTTTCTGGCGGCGCGTCCGATCGACACGATGTTCTGCGCCAGCGCCATAGCGTCTTCCAGTTCCTGATCGATTGCACTTTCATCGCAGACCGGATACGTCGTCAGATGCACCGAAGAATCGGAGGCATTCGCATTGGGCTGAACCAGTTCTCTCCAGAGATATTCCGACAGGAACGGTATATACGGCGCGACCAGACGGACCGTTCCGCACAGGACTCGATACAGCGTCAAATACGCGCGCATCTTGGACGGGTCGTTTTCCGGCGCCCAGAAACGGCGGCGGTTCAAGCGGATATACCAGTTGGACAGATCATCAATGACAAAATCGGTCGTGATGCGAGCCGCCGGAGTCAAATCGTAATTGTCCAGACGGTCGGTGACGCGTTTGATCAGCGAATTGAACCGCGAGACAATCCAGGTGTCGATCCGTTCCGGTTCACCGGCATACTGCTCCAGAAACGCGTCGATGCTCTTGTCGTCCTTTGCGGCGCGTTCGACGATATTGTCGATATTGGCATAGAGCGCAAAGAAGCTGTAGCTGTTTTTCAGCGTGTCGAAGAATTTGCGGATCACCTCGACCAATGCCTCTTTATCGAATCGCGACGGTACCCACGGATTGCAACTGGACAACATATACCAGCGCAAAGGATCCGCGCCGTATTTGTTTATGACCTCGAAAGGATCGACCACGTTGCCTTTGTGCTTCGACATTTTCTTGCCTTCTTTGTCAAGCACCAGCTCCATAACGATAATGTTCTTGAAAGCCGGTTTGTCGAAAAGCATGGTGGAAATCGCGAGTAGCGAATAAAACCATCCGCGTGTCTGATCAATCGCCTCGGAGATAAAATCGGCCGGATAGGCCGCTTCGAATTTGTCTTTATTCTCAAACGGGTAATGCCATTGCGCATACGGCATTGAGCCGGAATCGAACCAGGTGTCGATCACTTCCGGGACGCGTTTCATCGGTGCGCCGCATTTTTCGCAGGTAAGTTGTACCCCGTCGATCATCGGCTTGTGCAAATCGAGTTCGTTCGCAGCGTGTGGATTTTAGTTCGGCCTTCATCGCTCCTAAAGCCGCAATACACGGTG
>CAZVNK010000338.1:0-277 GCA_964628115.1 uncultured Ignavibacteriaceae bacterium
GGATCGATCTGCAACCGCACCGCCGCCTGGTCGAACTGCTTCATGACGTTTTCAAACGTCGAAACCGGAATGGTTACGGATTTCAAATGCTTTTGCTCTGCCATTTTGCTTACCTGTCAATCTTCATACAATTTTCGGTTTTACCGACACATAGGGCGATAACGATTCATACAACCGCCAGTTCGCCTGCGCGTCCAGCCCCTGGCTCTCGGCATCCATCCACGCCTCGATGCTGCTGCCGCCCCAGGTGCTGTCGATGATGCCGATGGGCACGCCG
>CAZVNK010000338.1:287-1495 GCA_964628115.1 uncultured Ignavibacteriaceae bacterium
AAGATATAGCTTTTCGCCGGTCAAATCAATACCGTTCTGATCGCGGGTCAGACCGAGCGCCTTGCACAGCTTGCCGGGGCCGTTGGTCAGCAGATTCCGGTCGGGATTGTCATACCGTTTCCGCATCATCTCCACGCCCTCGACCGGCTCCGCGCCGCGAATCAGCACCGCCGCCGCAAAGCCATCAGTTTCGGTCACGACGTTCAAACAGTGATACATGCCGTATATGAAATAAATATAGCTGAATCCTCCCGGGCCGAACATCACGGCGTGGCGTTCGGTTCGTCCCACCGAGGCGTGACAGGCCGGATCATCCTTCCCGATATACGCCTCCACCTCCACCAGCCGCACCGCCATGCGGTGACGACCGTCATGGTAAATCAAATATTTTCCGATAAGGTCGCGCGCGACATCGAGTGTCGGGCGGAGATAAAAGTCGCGATCGAGTTTGATACTAACCGACGCCATGAAATTCGTCACTCGTCACAATACGGAAACAACTCATACGCGACCTGCGCCGCCGATTCGAGATTGCCGCCGACGTCTTCCGGTTTGTGCGCGTCGGAACCGATCGCCGCGATACGCACCCCCATCGACCTGGCCAGGTTGACGATTTCCATGGTCGGATAAAACTGCTCGAAACCGTGACGAAAACCGGAGGTGTTGATCTCATACCCGGTGTCGTTGTCGGCCATGATTTCGAAAATCGGCTCGATCCGCCCCTTGTGAATGTCATACACGCCGTCGCCGTAATACGCCAGACCGAAACGGCGATACACGTCGAGATGCGCGATCGAGTCGAACAATCCGCTTTGCGCCGCCTCTTTGATCAGACCGAAATACCTGTCGGCAAACTGCTCAAGCGTGTTTTTCGCAAAGCAGTCATTGGCGGTCTTGTGATAACAAAAACAGTCATTATCAAGATCATGCAAACCGACCAGTTTGTACGTAAAGGGAAACTTCGCGAACAGCTCCGCGATCTCTTTCTCGCAACCGCTGAACCAGCCGACCTCGATCCCGGCGTTCACTTGCAATCCCGCGGGGAAAAACTTCTCATTCGCCTCACGAACCGCTTCCAGATACGCGGTCACGGTTTCATCCGATACCGGTTTCAATTCGCCGCCGACCCGCATGGAGCGAACCGCCTCGGGAAGATTGGGATCGCAGTCGTAATGGGTGGTAAAACAGACCTCCGCCAAGCCGGCTTT
>CAZVNK010000338.1:1505-3617 GCA_964628115.1 uncultured Ignavibacteriaceae bacterium
GGCAGAACTCGTCGATAGAACCTTCCGCATCGATCGAAAAATCGGGATGCACGTGATAATCAGCCAGAGCATAATCGCTGTATGCCATATCGCCTCCTGTCAGGCAAATCGCCGGGGATTGAGAAACGGATTGAACTTGCGTTCGTTGCCGACCGTGGTCAACGGCCCGTGTCCGGGATAACATTTGATCTCATCCGGCAGGGTGAGAATATTCGTCTCGATAGACTTGAGCAATTGTTCGAGATTGCCGCCCGGCAGATCGGTCCGTCCGATCGAACCGTTGAAAAGCGTGTCACCGCAAAACAGGTTGTTGCCGCCGAAATAGCAAATCCCGCCCCGGGTGTGACCGGGAGTGGCAAACACCGTGAACGTCAATGAACCCGCTTTCACCACGTCGCCGTCCGACACCACGTGCTCGGCGGGCGGACAGACAATTTCATGCCCGAACATGGCGGAAACATTGGCCGACGGTGACGCCAGCAGTTCCTCGTCGCCCGCGCCGATATACAGCGGGACATTATACTTCTTCTTGAGAGGTTCCACCGCGGCGATATGATCGCCGTGGCCGTGAGTCAGCAGGATAGCCTTGACGGTAATATCGTTTTTGGCGATCCGCTCGGCAATCAGCTCGTCCTCGTCTCCGGGATCGATGATAACGCCGGCGCCGTCCTCTTTTTCCCATACCAGATAACAGTTGACCTCAAACGGCCCGACGACAATAGTTTCAATATTCATAATCACTTCCACTTCACTCAAAACGCGTTAAGATATGAAATCCGCTCTCTTTGTCAATTATTTCCTAACAATAGAAAACCGGTTTTGTTTTCTATTTTTGCGTTTTTTCACACAACACAGCACCGCGCAAACAAGCGGCCTTTCGCCAAAAAGGTATATCATATATTCCCTTTGTAAAGGACGGCAAAATGAGCGTTGATACTGATTCGACTATTAGTGATCTGAAGACGCGGCTTGCCAAACTCGGGAGGTTTCTTTGACCTCGATGGGCGCCGCGAAAAAATAACACGGTTGGAAAAACTGACCGCTGATCCCGATTTCTGGAATGACAACCAGAAAGCCCAGGGTATCCTGAAAGAAATTTCCGGACATAAGCGCTGGGTCGAGAAAATCGACCGGTTTGAACGGGAACTGGCCGACATCGAGGAATTGCTTGCGCTGACCGAGAGCGAGGAGGATTCCGCCGAGGCCGGGGAATTGCAGGAATCGCTGACGGCGCTGGAAGCCGCGATGGGCAGGCTGGAATTCACCACCCTGCTGTCCGGGCCGGACGACGCTCGCAATGCGATTCTCACCATTCACCCGGGAGCCGGCGGAACCGAGTCGCAGGACTGGGCCAACATGCTGTTGCGCATGTATACCCGCTGGAGCGAAAACCGGGGCTATACCACGCAACTGCTCGACTATCAACCCGGTGACGAGGCCGGGTTGAAATCCGCCACCCTGCAAATCGAGGGCGAATACGCTTACGGGTATCTTCGCGCCGAATCGGGCGTGCACCGACTGGTAAGGATTTCGCCGTTCGACGCCAACAGCCGGCGGCATACGTCTTTCGTGTCCATCTACGTCTATCCCGAAATCGACGACAATATCGAAATCGAGATCAACGACGAGGATTTGCGCGTCGACACCTATCGCGCGTCCGGCGCGGGCGGCCAGCACGTCAACAAGACCGACTCGGCGATCCGCATCACGCACCTGCCGACCGGCATCGTGGTCGAGTGCCAGGACGAGCGCTCGCAGCACAAGAACCGTTCGCGCGCGATGTCGCTGCTGCGCGCGAAGCTGCTCGATGCCGAGCGGCAGAAGCAGACCGCGGAGCAGGCGCGGGAGCGCAAGCTGCAGGTGGGGTCGGGCGACCGCTCGGAGCGCATCCGCACCTACAATTACCCGCAGGGCCGCGTCACCGACCACCGCATCAACCTGACCCTCTACCAGCTGCCCGCGATCGTCGATGGCGCGCTCGACGACGTGGTCGGGCCGCTGCAGCAGGAGTGGCAGGCCGAGCAACTCGCCGCGCTCGACTGAAGCGCGCCCTGCCCCATGGCCACCGAGATCCGCGCGCTGCTCGACGAAGGTGTCGCGAAGCTCGCCCAC
>CAZVNK010000339.1:0-3603 GCA_964628115.1 uncultured Ignavibacteriaceae bacterium
CAATCCATCATGGGGAGCAGTAAATTACTATGCTTATGGCTTTCCAACAATTGAATTTCATGACGAATTGTATGGATATTTATTTGAGAGATTTATAGGAAAGGCTCAAAATCAAAAGGACGCTGAAAGCAGAAGTCGTCAATCAATCTTTGAATTGGATTACTTGCAAAAGAATTTCAATCCGAGTAAAAAGTGGACTCGTGAATATGGTGGAAATCCTTCACAAGAGGAGAATGTTACCCTGCAAACATTTATTAGAAATAAGGTCCACCATCCGGAAAATAATACAATGAAGAATGATTGTTTTACCGATACGGAGTTGAAGCAATCAATTGATGACATGATAAAATTGGTTCGGCAAATGCTATCTAACGATACTTGATCTTGTTTCTGGCTACTTTTAAATTTGCTGTCGAATTGTCGGTGCGCACCCCGGTAGTAATGGTAGGTCAGGAGGCGTGTCCTCCTGACATTCTTATTCTATAGCATCTTCATGCTTCGCATGAAGTGTCAGGACCCCCAAGGGTCGCTGACCTCCGAAGAAATATCGTCAATACAAGAATAAAAAAGGCAGGATCGCGATAATCCTGCCCTATGGAAATCTTTCGAAATTCTATGCAATAAAATATTACTCTCTATCCGAACCACTCCACCGTCTTTAACAATCCCGATTTGAAATCGACCTTGGGGTCGTAACTCAAATCCGCTTTCGCGCGGTCAACGTCGGCGTAGGAATGCTTGATATCCCCCTGGCGCGGCGGATCGTACTTCGGGGTTACATCCACACCCATAATGCCCTTCAATTCATCCACCAGCTCATTGAGCGTGAACCGCGCCCCGCAGGCGATATTGTATGCCTTGCCGACCGCCCCTTCCGGCGCGAGGGCCGCCTTGAGATTGGCCTGCACCGCGTTATCGACAAACGTAAAATCGCGCGACTGCTCGCCGTCGCCGTAAATCACCGGGGCCTTGTTCGCCTTGAGCGCCTTGATAAATTTCGGAATCACCGCCGAATATTCGGAGTTGGGATCCTGACGCGGTCCGAAAATATTGAAATACCGCAAACCGACCGTCTGCAGGCCGTACAATTCATAAAACACTTTCGCGTATTTTTCGTTGGTCAGCTTGGTAACCGCGTACGGCGACAGCGGATTGAGCGCCATCCCCTCATGTTTCGGCAGTTCCGGCGTATCGCCGTACACCGACGATGACGATGCGTACACGAACCGCTTCACGCCCGCCTTCTTGGCCGCCTCCATCAGGTTGATCATCCCGTCGATATTGACACTGTTCGAGGTCAGCGGATTGGCCACCGATCTCGGCACCGACGGGAGCGCCGCCTGATGCAATATATAATCGATTCCGTCGACCGCCTCGGACACGGTCCAGAAATCGCGGATGTCACCGTCGATCACCTCGATCGATGATTCGATCTCGGCGAGGTTTTCTCTATGTCCGGTTGAAAAATTGTCGATGATACGTACCTTCTCGCCGCGCCTGACCAGCTCGACGGCGATATTGCTTCCGATAAACCCGGCTCCGCCGCTAACCAAATAATGCATAATATATTTCCCCTTGATTCTTTTTCGTTATATCGGCTGAATTGGCGAATTTTTACGTGTTCAGGGCAAAAACAGCTTCGGACGCTTGCGATAGAGCTGATCGGCGCGTTCCCAGTCGTCCGGCCGCCCGATATCGAGCCATCGGCCTTTAAACCGATACACGGCCGGATTTTCGCCCTTGCGAATCAGCGTATTGACCAGATCGGGAAAATCAAACCGCCGTTTGGGGATATAATCCAAAATCTCGCGCTGAAACGCATAAATCCCCATCGAAACCGCATATTTCAATGTCGGTTTTTCAAGATACTGCTCGATATGGTCATCCTCGGTCTCGACCACGCCGAAATCGACCTCGACCGAACGGTTGTATATCGACACGGTCGCCAAATCATTATTGCGAACGTGCGTCCGAATAAAATCTTTAAACGGCAAATCGGTCAGCAAATCACCGTTAAGCACCAGAAAATCGCGGTCAAGGCGATTGATTCGTTTCAACGGTGCGGCGGTGCCGAGCGGAGTACGCTCGTAGGCATACCGTATCCGCACGCCATACGCTGAACCGTCGCCGATAATCATCTTGATCAATTCCGCCTGATAGCCCACCGCCATGATGATTTCCTTGATGCCCGCCTTGACCAACTGGCGAATGAGTATCTCCACGATCGGCACGTCGCCGACCGGCCAGAGCGGTTTCGGCAGGACTTTGGTATACGGCAGAAGGCGACGGCCCTCGCCGCCGGCAAGTATCACCGCCTGTTTGATTTTCGCCGGGGGACGAGTCACAGTTGATAATCCTCTTTGGCGTACGATTCGATATGTTTCTCGAAAAAGCGAATAGTCTTTTTCAAACCCGCCGCAATCGTGTGTTTCGGCGCATACCCGAATAACTCTTTTGCCAGCGCAAAATCCCCCTGAAGGCGACGCACTTCGGATTTCGACGGCCGCACTCTTCGTTTTTCTGTTTGTATGATCAGCTTCTTGCCGAGAATCTTGGAGACGATTTCGACCAGTTCTTCAATCGTGTAATCTTTACCCGTCGCAAGATTGATCGTCTGTCCGACGGTCTTGTCGGAAAGCGCGGCGGAAATCATCCCCGCAGTCGTATCGCCGACAAAATTCAGATCGCGACGAGTATTGATATTGCCGAGCCGGACCGTCCGTCCCCGCAGGGCCTGGATGATAATCGTCGGAATCACCGCCCGCGCCGATTGACGGGGGCCGTAAGTATTGAACGGCCGCACGATCACCACCGGAAGGCCGAAAGATCGATAAAACGACTCGGCCATTTTATCGGCGGCGATTTTGGACGCCGAGTACGGCGATTGCGCCACTTGCGGATGGTTTTCATCTATCGGCACATACTGCGCCGTGCCGTACACCTCCGACGTCGATACCTGCACGAACTTGTTCACGCCTTCCGCGCGAGCCGCCTGAAGCATATTGGCGGTGCCGAGGGCGTTGACCGCGATAAAATCGCGCGGTGCGACATACGAGTAGGGAATCGCGATCTGCGCGGCCAGATGAAAGACTATCCGGTTACCCTTGACCGCCACGTCGCAGATATCGGGATCGCGTATGTCACCGTGAATTATGCGCAGGTTTTTATGCAGTGCCGGCGGAAGTGTTTCCAGCCATCCGGTCGCGCCGCTCGACGTGTAACGCACCAGCGCCGTGACTTTGGCGCCGTCACTGAGCAGGCGTTCGGCCAGATGCGAACCGATAAAACCGCCCGCACCGGTTATGAGTATTTTCTGTTTCATGGCGGATTCCGTCTAATTTTGGCGAAAATATAGCGCATCGTGCCATTAAAACCAACGCTTTTTCGTTTAATACTTATCCGACGACCAAAATCCCCGCCCATTCGATTCGGCAGGGAAGAGGCCGAATAGTTTTTTGTTGTTTGGCAAATATGGAGTCGGTAAATTGTCCCTGCTCTTGAAGGATGTAAACCGAGGAGATATCTTATGTCTGATTATGATTTCATTATGGGCCGACAGATTCTGGATTCGCGCGGAACACCGACCGTGGAAGTCGATGTGGT
>CAZVNK010000340.1:0-2399 GCA_964628115.1 uncultured Ignavibacteriaceae bacterium
TTTTTTTGTTCGCCGATCGGAAGAAAAAACAACAGAATAACCATCCCCACCACTCCGAGAATAATTCCCATAATGAAATCGGATACCTGTAGAAAATACCAGGTGCCAAACCATAATAGCGTGATAAGCACAAAGAAGAGGATGCCAAGCGATACGGCACGCGGTTTGTTCTCGATTATGGAATAGACGGCATAGATCAGAAAAAAAAGAGCAAGACTACCCCCAACAACAAGATAGAAACCGGTGAGCATGTTGATATATAGCAGACCGTCGGCTGAAATACAAGCACCGGTACGACTTTATCCTGCATTACCACGCTAATTCCCAAATATATACCATGATATAGTAGTATTATGTTTGTCCGGAACTGTGTCGGCAACGGTCGGCCATTTCAACTCATTGATGTGTATTGTCTTGTGAATTATCTCTTGACAGAGGTAAAGCCTCGCCCTATTATGAATTAGTGAATATTTTCACATCGATGAGGAGTAATGACAAGGCCGACGGACAACGGCGGAAACTGACGCAGGGAAGAGCATCGGGATAATCCTCACCATCCCCCGATTACATTCCATGAGCACGACTTTCTTCGTTTGATACTACAACCGTCTGACTGACAGAAAACATACGTTTTGCACACATGCAAAAAAAAAGGGAGGCTTTATATGTGCATTCATACCGGACTCGCAGGAGCGCATTGCATGGTCTGATTGCTAAGGCATCAACGCATAACCGAAAGCAAGAGCAACAAAGAAAGCAGACCGAAAGGAAGTTCGAGACGGCCACGAGCCGTCCAGGGATGTGAAACCTCGTGAGGAAGGGAGCAGAGATGATCAGAACAGCCTTGATTATAGCTTGGGTTCTGCTGGGAGGAATAACACAGGCGGCACGTCATCAGATCACGTCGTTGCCGTACACGGCATCGACGGATTACGACACCCTGACGCTGGCGGGAACGCGCCTTGAGGGCAACGGCAACGGGATTCGGGTGACGGGCCGGCATGTCTTGATCGATCTGAGGGGGGATACTCTGGAGTTCGGCGCTGACAACGGGGACGGTTATTATGGCCTGTCCATCGGTGGCGGCGCGCATCATGTCACCGTTTCGGGCGGGACTATCCGTCACGGCGGCGGCGGCGATCAAAATCAATGCCTGCTGATCACCCGTGCCAACGACGTCTTGATCGACGGCACCGATATGATTGTCGGCGGGACCAACGGTCACTGTGTCGAAACCGCATCGGTCGGTGAACCGGGGTGTTACAATTTCGAAATCAACGGCGGCGATTATTGGAATCTCAGCCACGGTTATTCCAGCCGTTGCCAGTATGACGGATGCGCGATCCGCATTCATTCCACGTCATACGGCGGCTATGGCGAATTTCATTACAAAATTCATGATATCACCCTGCACGACACGCCGGGGCAGGGCATTCTGGTCACCGGACGGAACCAGACCGATAATTCAGCCCTGACGTTCATTTACGACAACGTGCTGACCGGTGACGCGCGCAATAGCTTCTACGAGGATTGCGCGATCGCGGCTTGCGGGACCTGCCGTTCGGCGGCCAATCCCTATATGATCGCGATGTTGAAATGCGCGCCGGGTTCGCAGTGCTTCAACAACGTCATCACCAGCGGCACGCAGTACGGTGGTTGTCGCGGAATATTGATAGAAAACTGCACGGGGTCATCGACCAATCGCATTCGGGTGTATGACAATGTCGTCGACGTCCATGAAGGCCCCAATGTCGAGTACGGGGAAGGACTCCCGGTGCATGGTTTGCGGATGCGCAATATCGACGGGGGTTCGTTGTCCCACATCTCGGTCTCCGGTAACCGGTTTATCTGCACCGGCGACGATGTGAGTTATACCTCGTCGTACAACAACGCCGTTATGCCCCTGCGCTATTCCAACGACACGCCACTGGCGAATGTCACCATCGAAAACAACCTGTTCCGGGCGAAATCGAATACCGGGGGGGTGTATTCCATGGCAATGGTGTTCGATTATGTCACTGCCGATGAGACACTGGTGGTGCGCCGCAACCGGATTGAGGGCGACGGGACATTGGTGCAGTTCGGCAACAGCGGCGGTGGGGCGTCGGGCATCACTCTCGAGGGCGACACGCTGGCATTTCTGTCGCCGGCGTATAATCCTGAAGTGTTTCATGTCGGCTACCTGAGCAACAGTTTTATGTGTACCGACAACCGCGCCTGTGACGTTGTCTGTCCCGGCGCGGCGTCCGATACCAACATTATCATGGCCAACGGCGGAACGCTGGAATTGGGGCTGGAAAAAACCGTGACGATCACCGTTTTGGGCAATAACGGCCTTCCGGTTCCGAATGCCTCGGTGCAGATTATTAGTAACTACGGCAGAATCGCCCTCAGTAAAT
>CAZVNK010000340.1:2429-3297 GCA_964628115.1 uncultured Ignavibacteriaceae bacterium
GTTACCTACTGGTGGGAACAGCGCCTCGGAAGCGATTCAACGTCGTACAATCCCTTTACGGTGCGGGTTCAGAAGGGCGACGATATCACTCAATCGACAATGGTAATCTCAGAAAACCCGGCGACATCGACATTGGTTTTGCAAAACACCGTCGGTGAGGAATGCGAAACCTGTGACTATACCTGCGGTGATTTCAACCACGATGAGCTTATCAATCTGGTCGATTTACTGCTGATGATCGAATACGTGTATCTGGACGGGGACAGTCCGGAAGACACCCGCGTCATTGACGTCAACAGTGACAATTCCATTGATCTGCTGGATATTCTTTGCTTCACCGATTATAGCTACAACGGCGGATCACCGCTTACCTGTCCCGAATAAACAGTCGATTATTTGTATCAATATCCGTCGCCGGACATACTCCGGCGGCGGATTGTTGCATTCCTCTTGACATCGGGCGGTTTCTGTGTCATAATTATCCTTTCAATCGAATATTTTACCGCGAAGGAGAAGATCATGCGTGCGCGTTTAGTGATACTGATGCTCGGATTTGGCCTGATGATGACTGTGCCCGCCGTCGGCGATACCTCGCCGGAGCCGGAAGAGGATAACAACGCCATTATGTTGCGTGAGCACCTGGAACAGGGAGATCAGGCTTTCAACGCCCGTGATTACGAACTTGCCCGCAATCTGTACGGGGAGACCGCCGATATGGCGCAGATGTTCGGTAGCAACAGCCTGATGACCGAGGCCTATGCGATGGTGGCGCGGACGTTTTTGATACAGGACAAGGATATCATCGGTCGCGCCATGCTGGCCAAAGCCGGTGATTTCGCCGTGAAAGAGGAACCGCTGGGATGGTCAC
>CAZVNK010000340.1:3367-3594 GCA_964628115.1 uncultured Ignavibacteriaceae bacterium
GTTCAAGGAATTGTATGATTTTTGTTCGAATGAAAAATTGTCCGAGCGCGCCATTGATGCCGCACACATGGTTGCAATAACCGGTTCACCCGAAGAGCAGATTGAATGGGGGAAAAAGGGCATTGCCGAGGCCGAGAACGGTCAGGTCACCGGCTGGCTGGGGCCGCTGTGGAACAATCTCGGCGCCACCTATGAGGTCGATCACCAGTATAAGGAAGCTCTTGAGG
>CAZVNK010000341.1:0-3590 GCA_964628115.1 uncultured Ignavibacteriaceae bacterium
GATATTGCAAATCCGGAGATATCAGTACCCATATATATTGTACTGTCTATAATATCATAATACAGAAGATTGGCGGTATCCAGTGTCTGAAATGTTGAGATGCTATCCTTTATCAAACCTGCCGGCGTCGGCCCCCACCAGAAATCATACGTTGCCCTCTGAAGATAAATATCCTTACCGGTCAGAGCCACAAAGGCATTGAAAAAATCAATGTCATAATATGGCGTATCATTAGGGATTACCGCAGATTGCCATCCATAGTGCCCTTCAAGTTGTGTGACAAAGCTCTTCCCGGTATCTTGTGAGACATATACCGAATAACTACCGTCATCAGTCAATGGATGATTGATCGACCAATACCTGACATGCATCAAAACACCCAGCGAATCGTAGATTTCCTGCATGCGAATCCGGTAACTGCGGGCGCTCGACGTGTCATCCTCGGGAAACACGAAATACTGCAAAGAATCGAAACCGCCGACATCGTCCGGATACATCGCCACCAACCCCGAATCGGTTCCGACCCAGAGACGATCATACAACGTATCCGGCGCCAGACTGTGGGCGATATTACGCCCGCTGGCAAGAGTCGATTCCAGTGTATCAAGCGTAACCTTTTCCCAGCTCAATCCGGTATCGGGCGTACGGTACAATCCACCCTCGTACGCCGCCATGTACAACATATCATCGAACTCGACAAACTCTTTGGCATACTGATTCGGGCCTTCGAGATCAAACACCGGATCATCGATTTTGGTAAACGTCAGCCCCATATCTTCCGATACCGCCAGCCCCGTGCCGTTTCCGTTGAGAGAATCATACGTCCCGACAAAAAGATTCCCCGCAAGAAAATATGCCGAATACACACCTTTGCCGGGCAGGCCGTCGGACTCAAACGTTGAATGATATATCTCGGTGTTATTCTCGTCGTATTCCAGCCGTGTCAGGCCGTTGTCACCGCAGATGAAAAGAGTCGTATCGACTTTTAAGAGACTCGACACATAATTCGATGACGGTTTCGTTTGTGGTTCTATCCAGACAAAACGCTTTAATCCGCCTGCTGAACCGGCCCACACCACCACCGAATCGGTATGCAGGGTATCGACAATCACGGAGAAGTACCGACTAGGAAATGGAACGGAATCCCCGATATCATCAAGAGAATCTTGCATCGTGGCGAAATACTCGATCCAGGTCTCGCCAAAGTCGAAACTGCCTAACAAGCCGCCTGCTTTGGACGTGGCAAAAATGATACTGTCGGCGCCGTCGATATCATAGACCTCATGGTCTGGGCCGTACAAACCCGGATTCTCCAGCCCCATCGGCATGATGGTATCGAAAGTGAATCCTTCGTCCTCGGTGTAGGTCAAACCGTCGGCATACCCCACCGAGTAGTCATCGACCATAATACTGTGCAGGGTTGCCAGCCAGAGTCGATCGCCGATATCATCCCCCGCCGAATAAATGGCGGAAATACCGTCGGAAACCAGTCCGTTGGTGCTGTTGTAGGTCAGCCAAATATTACCGCCGTCGCGGGAGAAACAAACTCCCTCGCCGGTCGTCAGCCAAACGCCCCCCTTGTGATAGACAATGTCCGTAATGGCATTATCCGCAAGCCCTTTGTCGTCATAGGGTTCGTCAAAGGTTTTCATGA
This sequence comes from uncultured Ignavibacteriaceae bacterium, assembly GCA_964628115.1. Lineage (GTDB taxonomy): Bacteria > Zixibacteria > MSB-5A5 > GN15 > PGXB01 > JAFGAL01. Next base: position 1,655 of record CAZVNK010000341.1, read on the forward strand.
TCACCGTGGCCAGAGCCGCCGGCGCAAGTAAAACCAGTAACAAAATCAGTGTGTTTTTACGCATATTCACCCAAAAAAACAGCCAAGACTTTATAATAAAGTTTGGCCGACGTTACTGCATTAAAAAACAATTATTATCCCAGTATTTGCGATTTTATCTCGATATCAACGGTCGCTGTGACACCTCCAATTTTCGCAAACATAGCCAATACGGCCATATAAGTCAAGCAGATAAACACCGCGCGGTTACTCTTTATAGGATACGAAAACCGGAAGGTTCCCGTTTAATGCGTTTTTATTATCCTCAATCCCGATACAAAATTGTACATTTGCATCGACTGCCGTCCGCATTTGCATGATATCGCGTAAAATGTTTGACAAATGCCGAACCACGCCGTTATTTAGGGTAATATCACATTAACCGACTGAGGTGGTCGCAATATGAAGAGAATTGTCCCCGCAACGATAATGACCCTGGGAGCGCTAATCGCCGTTCTGGCAATTTTACCCGGCTGCGATGATCTGATAACGCAGGAAAATACCGAATACTATTACGATACGATTACCATATTTGACAGCACCTGTGTGGCGGCGTGCCATTCCGACGCCAATATGGAAATGACCATTGCCATCCGCCAGTGGGAACATTCCCGCCATTCCTCGGACAGCCTGACCGATTTTGATGTCTTTGGTATTGACCTGGCAAATACCAGGACGTGCGGCCCGCAATGCCATAATCAGGAAGGCTTTATTATATCGCTGAGTTCGACTGTCGATGAAGTGGAATTCCCGCTTGAAATCGGCTGTTTCTCCTGCCATGCCCCGCATACCAACTGGAAACTCGATTCCCTGCGCTATTATGACCCCGTCGATCTCGCCGATGGTTTCACCTATAATCGCGGAAATTCCAATATCTGCGCTCTTTGCCATCAGGCGACCGTAACCGTAGCGTCCGAAATAACCTCCCAACTCGACCTTCTCGGAGAGATTACCATCTATCCCACCTGGGCCGCGCACGGTTCAAATCAATCGGATATGATGATGGGCACCGGTGGGTATGAATACGGCGCCAATCCCACGAATTCCGCGCATTACAATGCCGCCAACTCGAATTGTCTGAAATGCCACCTGAACGTCGCGGTCGGTTTCGATATGGGTGGCCACAGCTTCAACATGGAAAGCGACGGCGACCAACTGGTCGAGGCTTGTAATGTCTCAGGATGTCATCTGGGAAGTCCGCTTTCAACCTTTGCGGACGTCAGCATTGATCACACCAATTTCAGTGATTCCCTGGTGATTTTACAAACGGCGCTTGAAGGACGGGGACTTGCCGACGATTTTACCGGGATTATCGAAGATGCCGGTCTGGCCGGAGCGCTGTATAATTACCGGTTTATCATTAACGACGGAAGCAACGGCGTTCACAACACCGACTATGCATTGGGTCTGGTTCGCGAATCGCTGATGTATCTTGACACCGCCACGTCGATCAATCCGTAACCAAAAGCATGACCATAAAAAAAGGCCGCCAGATTCGGCGGCCTTTTTTTTGTACCATTTATTATCAACCGGCTTGAAACCGTTTGGTCAGGGCCGGGACGATTTCGAACAAATCACCGACGATTCCGAAACTGGCGACCTTGAAAATCGGCGCATCCTTGTCGCGATTGATCGCCACGATGGTTTTGGACGATTGCATCCCCACCAGATGTTGAATTGCGCCGGAAATACCGATGGCGAAATACAGCTTGGGATTGACTGTTTTTCCGGTCTGTCCGACCTGGTGACGATACTCGGTCCAGCCCGCATCAACGATCGCCCGCGACGCTCCATACGCCGCCCCCAGCGAATCGGCCAAACCCTTGATCAAATCGACATTTTCCTGTGAACGAATACCTCGCCCCGCCGCTACGACAATATCGGCCTCGGTCAGGTT
>CAZVNK010000342.1:0-560 GCA_964628115.1 uncultured Ignavibacteriaceae bacterium
GATGGATTACGGCAGTCTGGCTCTTCCCCGCCGACTGGAACAGATTCCGCCGCTGACGAAACAGTCCCGGTTCGACGGTTCACGGCGGCAGGTCAGGGGAGCCATTATCAAACAACTGGTCAAGTATCGGCGGCTGTCAATCACAAAACTGATCGACAGTCTGCCCTTCCCGGAAAAACGTATTCGGGACGCCCTGGAGTCATTGCGCAAAGACGGTATGATTGTGACGAAACGAAATTCGATCCGACTGGCATAGACAACAAAAAAAGGGACGGCACTCATGTACCGTCCCCGTTTTACTATCATCAATAAACCCATTATGGGCAATTCAATTCGGTACCGTCGCCGTACAAATAGTCAATAATCGCCAAAACATCCAGCAGGTCGCATGACCCGGAGGCATCGACGTCGGCGGCGTCAGGCTCCATCGGATCGGGGCCTTCGGAATACAGGAAATCGATTATGTACAGCAGGTCGAGCAGACTGACCAAACCGTAACCGTCGGCGTCGCCGCACACATACTGGGGTTCCGCCGATATTGTCAATTGAGCGGACACCGT
>CAZVNK010000342.1:570-3582 GCA_964628115.1 uncultured Ignavibacteriaceae bacterium
TGTTGGACTCTGAAAGTTCGGCCGTCCTCGAAAGCACCCGTTCCTCGAGCTCGGCGTAGAGCTGGCCGGTGGCGGGCGTCTTCTCCGACGGCTTCCACACCACGGCGTCGCCGCACACGAACGGCGGTGTCGATGATATCTTCAATTGAGCGGACACCGTCCAGGGATTGTCGGCCGGATCGGGATCGTTGCTGTTGACAATGATATTGGCGGAATAGTCACCTGCTTCGAGTTCGCCGGCCTTGAACAGGCACTGCAGAGTATCGGTTTCTCCCTCGGCCAGCACTCCCGACGATTGATCGAGCGTCAGCCACTGGTAAGGCATGAAGAAACGAACCGCCAGACTGTCATGCACGTACTCGGTCAGATAGGCGACTTCAAGACCATTGGCGCCGTCGGGGCTTTCGATTCCGATGGTGCTGGAACCGATATCGAATCCGGAAGCGGCGCTGAGGTATTGAATCGTAATAGTGCCGTCCTGATCCAGAATCACCTCGGCGGTGATCACGTCGCCGGCATACGCGCTGTATTCGGGATAGTTTTCGAACATGATCACGCATTGACCGCCGGTGGTGTCGAAATACACCTTGCAATCGTCGATATCGCTGTCGGTCGGATCGAGATCGTCCCACATCCAGGCGATAATGGCATTCGGCGCGGTGTCATTGGGGATCGACTTTTTATAACGAGATTTCATACTGGTCGTGTCGAATCCGATAATGCCGTTGGACCCGATATAAAACTCGTTAAACGTTTCCCCGTAGTAGGGGAAATCGAACCCGATGGCAAACGGCCCGATATAATTGTCGTCGTCAAGCGATGAGGTAACATCCTCGCCGGAAGCGGAGATATCATCCCAGGCAAAGACCGGACCGCCGGAGACATCGGAATCGATCCAGTAATAGCCGAACAGGTCCGGACCGCCGGCGTCGCGCGTGACCGGGATACCGATTCGATAGTCATCACCGCCCTTGATATCGTCATAGACGAGGAAATCATCGGGGTATTCTCTCTGCGCCGGTTCCACTTGATCCATCGTCAGTAAATTATCGAAAACGCCCCGGGTGACCAACGGAATCGACGTCACCCAGTAGGTGAGACTTCCCGGCCCGGCATTACTGATATACAACTCCTCGGTCATGGAATCGCCCGGCGTCAGCCACTGTTGCATCGATCCCGGCGTAACCGTAACGGCCGGCGCATAGTCGATACGGATGTCATCGACATACCAATCGTCGCTATTGTCTCCGGAACCGATCGAAACCAGCCGAACCTGAAAGCCGCCGTGCACGGCGTCCTGCGCCAGTCCGATGTATACCTGTTCGAAGGTCGTCATGACGCCAAGTCCCTTGTGGGTTTTGGCGGTAATCCAGTCGCCGTAGCGATCCTTGTATTGAATCATAAGTTCGTCGTTGGACTCCGGCACGTCGCCACCGCCGCCACATTGATAATAGTATGACAGGATGGCGTTATCCACGCCGGACAGGTCGATCGGCTGAGTGACAATGGTGTCATTGCCGCCGTTCAAATTCAACGAATACGGGGCGCTCGGTGGGTTTAGTCCGTTGGTCGACAGCACCGCCCCGACATTGAAAATCCAGCGCGCGGTTGCGATGGCGTCATCCGGGAACGGCTCGAACCACGGGAAACCACCCGGCAGACCCGCCGAATACGTCGTGACATAGCCGTAACAGGAGACTTCAGAATCGCCTTGTGAGACGGCGTAGATTGTCGCGGCGTCCGATTCGTTCATGATCGCGGTCGACGGAACCGCCGCTTTGACGATCACGACCGCCGAATCGCCGGCGGTGACCGGATCGGTCGCGGAAATCTGCGTGGTGCCGGTTTCGTCGAAGAAAGCGACATCCCAGACATTGTCGGCGGCGCTGAGATCATAGACGTCGGTTTGGATTCCGCGATTGCGCAGAATAATCGTAAAGATCGCCGAATCCCCCGCCGGGCCGTATTGGGTCTGGCTGGTGGGAATCATAACGACGGCATAATCCGGCGGCGGACCGACATAGATGTCATCCACGAACCAGTCGTCGTATGCTCCCGCCGACGCGGAATTGCGCAGGCGCAAACGGAATCCGGCATGAAGCGCCGCATCGGGAAGAACGATCTCCACCTCTTCGAAAGCACTCATATCCGAACCCAGTCCGGGTTGTTGATCCAGTAAATTCCAACCGCCAAGCGAATCCAGGTACTCGACATACAGATCGTCGTTTTCCTCCGGCGTCTCGCCTCCGCCGGTTCGCTGGTAACTATATTTCACCAGAGCATTGACCGCGTTGCGCAGGTTGATTTTTTCCGTCGTTATGGTATCGGCGCCTCCCGGATCGCCGTTCAGGTTGATACTGTACGGCGGCGTCGGTTCGTTCATGCCAAGCTGACTGATTTCCGTGGAAGTAACGTCATCCCACTTGTGCATATCGAACGTGTCGGCGGGAAAGTTATCCGTGAACGGAATCGCCAAGGGCTGTCCGGCCGAAATCGTCTTTAAGCCCGCGACGGCGCTGTAATTGCCGTCCGCCTGCGATACGGCGGCAACACCGACGGAATCGAACTCGTCTTCATAACTGAAGGGAATGATCACCCGGACCTTGAACGCGAACGTGTCATCGCCGAAAAGCGACGGTGTCGCGGTCACTTCCGTTACGCCGTATTCATCCCATAGCGTGGTCGGCCAGACATTGTTTGCAAATGACAGCGTGTAGGCATCTTCCAACACTCCGTCGTTGGTAAGCGTCAGATCGAACCATACCGTGTCGTCGACCGGCGCGGTGGTATAGGCAAATTCGGGATCGAGTGTCACCCCGTAATCGATTACACGGAATGTAAAGACTTCGGTGGAATCGACAAAATCGCCTTCATTGGCCGCGACAATATAGTACTCGACGTCGGTTCCGGCGTTCTGCGCCGCGATGTAGCCGACGTATTCGTTCTCCGGCCCGGCCGCGGTAAGCGTGTCGAAATACCAGACGGAATTGACCTGGTACTTCAGCAACAATG
>CAZVNK010000343.1:0-1627 GCA_964628115.1 uncultured Ignavibacteriaceae bacterium
CAGTTCACGGGGGAAAACATGGAAAGAATCTTATGAAATGGAAAAAATAGCAACAGCCCATATTCATCAGAACTCGCAATATGCCTCAATCCCAACGATTGTTGATAACACGACGCCAAACAATAATCTGATATTTTGCTGGACAAAAAATGGATCGATTTTCATGGGACCGTGGTGGTTGCAGTATAAAATCGAAGGATCATCAAAATGGGTCGATCGGCAGGTTGCCGGGGAGATCAATGTCTGGAGGGATTTTCCTGAAATGAAAGGGAAAAAAGTCGCATTCAAGTTCTTTCCTCCCGAAGGTGTCACGGATTGGAAACAGACCATTACAAATCGCAACGGCAAGTCCACGGTTACATCAGGCGATATTGATACCGGCAGTCCCTGGTATTTCAAGGAATTCGTTACCCTGCCGGACGTGGAGTGGCGTATTCCCGATATTGCGCCCCGTACCAATGGCGACAGCACCGCAACATTATATACCTTTGTCAATCTGGAAGAGTATTACAATGCCAATCCTTTTGGGTTCCTCGATGGCAATTGGGAAGTGGGACAGACATTGTCTCAACTGGGCATCGAAATCATCGATGGGCAGATTCCGGGAATAGAAGGCATTTACTGGGCAACCACCGATTTCGTGTTCGATTCCAATTCCGCATGGGGATTCGTTCCCGAGGGTGGCGCGGGGACATTGTTCAGTACCGCGGAATCAACGGATCCTCACATTATTCTTGCGCAACACACCAATGTTACGTCCGAAATCGTGACACCGTCGCCGCAGATTTCCATTGTCAAAAATGAGGGTGTGTATCAGGGACACTATACCAATGTTCCGATTACCATGCAAAACTCCGAGTTTGATTTCGCCGCCTTCGATTTCCTGATCGCCTATGACAACTCCGCGCTGGCGTTTGCCAAAGCAACCCCCGGGCAATTGCTGGAGGATTGCGGTTGGGAGTATTTCACCTATCGTCACGGCGTGGAGGGAAACTGCGGCGACGCCTGCCCGTCGGGTTTGCTTCGTATTATCGCCATCGCGGAGACCAACGACGGATCAAATCATCCGACCTGCTACGGTCCTGATAGTATCGATCCGATCGTGCTGGCGACACTGAGTTTTATGGTGTCGAACGACCGAACTCTCGAATGCATGTATGTGCCCATACAATTTTACTGGAACGATTGCGGTGACAATATCATCTCAAGCGTGGACGGTAATATTTCTTATATTGACCGGGCGATTTTCGATTTCACCGGTGGTCTGGTTTGGGATGAAGAGGATGATGACTTATACCCCGAATCCGCACGTATCCGGGGTGTCGGCACTCCCGATTCCTGCCTGAATGCCGATCCGGAGAAACCCTCACCGATACGCTTTGTCGATTTTGTCAACGGCGGGGTCGATATTATCTGCGCCGATTCCATTGATAAGCGCGGCGATATTAACCTGAACGGTGTGGCCAACGAAATCGCCGACGCCACGACTTTGGTGAATTACTTCATCTACGGTCTCGACGCGTTTACGATTAATACCGAGGGGCAGATCGCCGCGACGGATGTCAATGCCGATGGAATCCCGCTGACCGTTGCCGATCTGACCTATCTGATTCGCATTATTGTCGGT
>CAZVNK010000343.1:1637-3529 GCA_964628115.1 uncultured Ignavibacteriaceae bacterium
GAAACTAATATTAAATAAAAATGAAAAAATTTACATTTTTTTTATGTTTTGTGTTTATGCAAATAGGTCTGTTTGCTCAAATTCCAACGGATAGTTTAGTATTGTATATGCCATTTGATGGAAATGCGAATGCTGTGAATCTGACCGTTTTTTCTGGTTCCTTGTTTTTGATGCCCTTCCGTATGCCAAAATCAGTCCGGCAACCGCCGAGGTGATTTGGCGGGATGGCGTGCTGTCGGTCGATGCGAACATGGGAGCGGTGCGTGTGACCTGTCGGGGAGAGGTAATTCCGGAATTGATCGCCGATGGTATGGATATGAAATATGCCTACGATGAACGCGACGATCTTACGTCCGTCTTGATTTACAGCATGAAAGCGGATCAGACGTTCAGAGGCGATTTCCTGAGTGTCGACGGCGACGTGGTGGATATCGAGTTGGCGACGTACGACGGCGCGATGGTGCGTCTGGCAACGGATTTGATTCCGACGTCGTTCGCATTGTATCAGAATTACCCGAATCCGTTTAATCCGTCGACCGAAATCGATTTTTATCTCCCGGTCTCAACCCGGGCCAAAATCGAGATATTTAATGTCGCTGGTCAAAGGGTGGCAACGATTGTCGATGAGGAGTTGTCAGTGGGCAGACATACCTGTCGCTGGGACGGCACCGATGCCGCCAGTGGTGTGTATTTCTATCGACTGACCGCTGGTGACTATGTCTCATCGCGCAAGATGATGCTTCTTAAATAATACGTGTCGCGGAATGGGGCGGGGATACGAATTCCCGCCCCGTTGATTCTTCCCAATCCCTGAACTAATCTTCGACTGAATATGAATGCGGTATGACATCTTTGCTTTTTCGTATGAAAATCATATATATATAATGAGTAAATAAACAACAAGGCAAAAAGGTGTCGTCCATGAATTTGATTGTCGGCATTATCGGAATGGTCCTGCTTCTGGCGGGATTCGCACTGAACATCCTCAAAATAAAACGCGAAAACTCATTCATGTATATCACGCTGAACATACTCGGCGGGGGATTGTCAACCTATTATGCCGTGACACTCTCCGCCGTGCCGTTTATTGTTCTTGAAACCATTTGGTCTTTGTTTGCTATATATAAATTGATAACGACTCTGACCAATAGACAACCCGTTGCGGAAAAGTGAGTTGATCGAATATGAAAAAAAGCAGGATTCTTCCTCCGAGCGTATTTTTAATTTACATCCTGATAATGATTGGGATTCATTTTATCTTACCGGTGAGACAGATTATTATCGGGCCGTATCGACTGATCGGCGTGGTATTCCTGATATTCGGACTCTGGTTGAATCTGTGGGCGGATGGTCTTTTCAAGAAACGCAACACCACGGTCAAACCGTTGGAGAAATCTTCGGCGTTTATTGTCGACGGGCCGTTCACATTCACTCGCAACCCGATGTACGTGGGCATGGCCTCGGCGCTTCTGGGCGAGGCGATCCTGCTCGGTTCGGTTTTGGTCTTTGCCTTTCCCGTGTTATTCATGATTAATGTGCACTATATGTATATTATTCATGAGGAACCGGCCTTAAGCGAGACTTTTGGAGAATCGTACGAACAATACTGCCGACGGGTTCGGCGCTGGCTGTAAATGATTATGCGAAAAAAAAGGGCGGCAGAAAATGCCGCCCTTTAAATTCAATTGGCCGATGTGTTAAAAGAATGAATATCCCGCCAGAATGTTGATTGCCGAGTTGTGTTCATTATAGGCATCCCATCCTTCCGGAAGTGCATCTTCACCAATGCTGTAAACAACCGACAATCCCATGACATAGCGTGCTTCTATAAATACTTTTCCGGTTCCCATTCGGTAATCGACACCGGCTCCGAATACCAGTTCCCAGTCGAT
>CAZVNK010000344.1:0-3528 GCA_964628115.1 uncultured Ignavibacteriaceae bacterium
CTCTGGCCTATGGGCTTGATAAAAAGAAAAAGGGGACTGTGGCTGTCTATGATCAGTGCAAGCAGTGGCTTCAGAACAACGGCTACCGCCCGCGCTCCGAGGGCACCATCGCGAAGGCCGTTGAGCGTGTCTTTGGTGTCTTCAAGGGGATTGCGGTGAATGATGGCCAGAGCGGAAGTTGTCATAACGGTCCCGACATACGTTTCGTAGTTGAACGCAGTCACCGTCAGCAACACTTCCGCACCGATCGGTAGTTCCTGTGTAATCGGGATGGTCGCCATGCCGCCGGCATTGGTATAGGCCGTGCCGTACAACACACCGTCGTCATACAACGCACAGAGCGCGCCCTCGACGCCGACCACTTCGACTTCGTATTCCTCGGACACGAAAAACGCCGCTCCGGCATGGTTGACGGTCATGGGCGTCGGAGTGTCGGTGCGAAGCAGGGTCGACGGATCGCCGAAGATGTGCCAGGTGTTGTACATACTCACGCCACCGGAGCCGTTGAGTTCAATCATCCGGCAGGCGCTGTTATAGCAGAGACCGCCGACGGTGGTTTTGGCTTTCGCGATCAGCAGATCGGCCGCCTCGTCCTGAGCGTCCATCGGGGGATCCCAGGACTGGTTGATCGATGACATATACGCGGCAATGGCGCCGGTCGGTTCGCCGTTGTGGGTTGCGCGCAACCAGGCTTCACCAAAACAGGTGTAGTACTGGAAATTGCCGTTGACACAGGCAACACTATACACGAACGGCGGCATATTGTCATTGACCAGCGCGTTCACGTTCGTGTTGGAAAAACCGGTTGTTGACCAGTACGTGATATCGCCGTGACCGCAGTAGTTGATCAGGCTCCGTCCGGCGTTGACGGCCGCGCTGACCTGCGCGGCGGTTGCGCCGGGGGCGTAAATCTCATCGACCTGCGTAAACGTGAAGGTCAGCAGATCGTCGCGGATATACCCCATGTGTTCATCGTCGTACTCGCCCTGATGTCCGGGGCCTTCCGCCGAAGCAACGCCGGTGGCAATGTGGAACCAGTCGCTACCGTACGTGTCGCGTTCGTATTCGATGGTTCGTTCCACCTGGGTTGTCACGTGAGTCGTGTTTTCCGCTGAGAAGCGCCCGATGACAATGTCGGGGTAGCTGTCGGAACCGGCCACCTTGGCGTAGCTGGGGTCCGATGCTCCACCGGATGCCGATGGTGTCGCAACCTGGGCGGCATCGCCGACCAGTAACACCCATGCCAGATTGGTGCTGTCGGCGTCATAATAATTCTGAATGAAAGATGTGATTGCCGATGAGGTGTTGCCGATGGTAGAAACATCCACGATATCGGTTTTGATACCTTTTTGTTGTTTCCAATCGGCCAGCGGCGCGACCGCATCATGGTAATCATCGTACGTGATAATCAGCATGTCGCCCGATTCCATCACCTCGGGATACGCTTTGGCCGCAGAAGCATAATTGAGAAATCGCCTTTCGTACATCAATTGATAATCGGGAATCAAGGCGGGTTGTTTTTTGGCGCGGTGCAGGACGTTGATATCGCCCGGCCCGACATTGGTTATTTCCACGGTGATACCGGTGTATACTCGAAGCGTTCGCTCAGCGGGGTTGTACCGAAACGGATACACCTCCACCACCGTCCCGCGAAAGTCACGCAGGATGAACGGTTCGCGCAGAAGCGCATCGGATTTGGGATACCAGTCATCCGACATATAAACCTGCCCCAACCGATAGGGAACGTCGGCAGGATCGACCGTCCGCAGAAGATTGCCCTTGGAAGGCGCAATCGGCGTTTCGGGATAATCCACATACTCGGATTCCACGACTTTCACCGCCATGCGGGCGTTGTCGGGGATAATCACACTGCGGCTGACGCGGGGAAGCTGGGGTTCTCCCTCATTCATCAACCTCGCCTAATGACCGCAGGTGCTGGTGTAATACGAATCGCGGTCAATCGTGATCGGTTCGCGTTCGAAGGCTCCGATATCGAAGCGAATCAGGATGCGCGAATCGTTTGATTCCTGCAGGGTGACGGCCAGGTCGTTGGCGATGGTTCCGACCTCAATCCGTTCGGCCAGAACCCCGGAAGCCAGAATTAAAATCAAAGCTACGGGCGTGAACAACTTGCTACACATACAATCCTCTCTTATCGTATGGCTCCATTATTGTTATTTTCGAATTTGTACCGAAAAACTTGCGAAAAATACATGCCTATACTCAAACACTTTCGTACAATGAGACTTGTGTTTCATGTTGAAACGGGTACAATCCCGTGAATAAATCACTTTACCACTGTGCATTTTCGGCGGGTATACGATAAGCCGTCTCGCGCTGATATGCCAGAAACGGCCTGCGCAATCCTCTGTTTTGTCTTGTGCGTCGAGCGTTACCTATCCATCCGTCAACGATCGGTCCCCGTCAGTGTCAGTATTGACAGGGTATTGGACCACCGCTGTACAGATGGTCAATCAAATACAATATATCGAGCAAATCACTGCCCTGCGAGCAGTCACAATCGCCGCCTCGCGCCGTCGCGGGCGCCGGTCCATCGACATAAACATAATCTATCAAATAGAGAATATCCAGCAGATTCAAAGCGTTACTGCAGTCGGCATCGCATTCCATCCCCTCGTCAATCATCAGTGAGAATTCATCGAAATAATAGGTTTTGGGGAAATGGCTGTCGTTGACCCGCACTGAGAATTCATACTGCCCGCCGTTTTCACACCAGCCATGCAGAAGACCGTCCGATTCCAGTGTCAAACCGGGCGGAAGCGCGCCCTCCAGCACGATAAACTCATACGGCGGCAGTTCTCCTCCGGTGGCCTCGAACTGATAGCTGAATTCCTCGCACGTGTTCCCGGCGGGGAGTTGCCTGGTATCGACAAAATTCAACGTCGTGTCGATCTCGATCAACGCGGCGCCGTCGCCGAAATTACAGCAATCGTATTTGATCCAGAAATAGCCGTTGTCACCCCACCAGCTTCCCCAACTGTTCTTGCATCGCCAGGCTCCCTCACCGTCGCACATGTTGTCGTCCCAGCCGACAATAAGAACGCCGTGATTGACGTCGTCATTGCCGGTGTGAAAGTAACATCCCCCGCCATACCAGTGTAAATCGCTATAAGCGGTAAATGCCACCGCGACCGGGGCGGTCAGCACGGCGGTTTTGATATACAGCCGGCTGTTGGGAATGGCCTGCCAGTCTTTGATTGTCGTAAGGATTTTGCAGTCAGCACCATCGGCGCACGGGACATTATCATTGGCCTGATACGGCATGCAGTCTTCATCGATGCCGCCGACATATTGATAATAATTGTAAGCGTCATCCATCCAGCCCCCTTCACAACCCGATCCCTGCGACACGCAGGACACGCGGCATGCGAATGCGGAAAAGTCGGCACATTCCGGCGCGCGCCGCCCTCGTGGCGATCGCGCTCGTGGTGCTGCTCCCGGTGTTTCTGACGGCGCTCTACTCGTTCTTTTCGCCCGGCGAAATCAAGGCGTTCATGGGGACGCGCG
>CAZVNK010000345.1:0-3508 GCA_964628115.1 uncultured Ignavibacteriaceae bacterium
ATGCCCGCCGACGCCGGAATATCTTTTGTCGATTACGCGGACAATTCCGCTTTGATTGAATTCTCACCGACTTATCGGAACGTCGGGCGAGGGTATCGCTGTATTGTCAGCGCCGATGACGGTTATCTGATCACGCTCGACACGATCCGGTTGGAAGTGATCAATCGTCCGTTGCAGGCCACGGTTTATCAACCCGGCATGTACGATGACATTCTGATCGTCGATAATCCCATACCGATCTATTTCAACGAAATTATCGATCAGGCGTCACTGTCAGGCAATGTCGACATGTTCAGCGCCCGGGGCGACACCCTGGAATACTATTACGATGCCGAATTGAATATCCTGCAGGTGTTTTCACCCGACGAGTATTTCCGGCCGCTGGACACGATCGTCATCACCCTCGGTTCCGGAATCGTCGATCTCGCCGGTTATTCTCTGGGGCCGCCGATCAATACGGAAATAACGGTCGGACCGGTGGTGTATCCCGGTGATACCGACCATAACGGTGTCGTCGATGAGTGCGATATTTTGCCGCTGGGGCGATACTGGCAGAGATCCGGACCGGTGCGTTTCGCGGATGATGATGACGCCTGGGACGCGATTCCCACTCATCGCTGGGATGACGTGCCGGCGACCTATGCCGACGCCAACGGCGACGGTGTCGTGGACGCCGATGATATTTGTGTCATCGCCGAAAACTGGTTGATGACATGGGATAACGGCAAACGCGATCGATCCGATGTGAACACGACGGCATTGTTCCGGCAAATGGAGCCGTCGGCACTGGAACAACTATACGCGGCGATACAAACCTGTGGCGGTTCCGAAGGAAGCGACGCCGTCTCGAGACTGCTGGTCGGCCTGATCGGGACGCATGCCGATGTGTTACCGGTCGATTTTCAATTGTACCAAAATTATCCCAATCCCTTCAATCCCGAAACGAGGATTAAGTACTACGTCCCGTCAACGAGTGAATTGACCGTGTCGGTGTACAACATCATCGGCCAGCGCGTGGCGATTCTGGTCGAGGGCGTCGTCGAGTCGGGATACGGCACGGTGGAGTGGCATGGTAACGATCAGTCGGGCAATCCGGTCGCCAGCGGCATTTATTTCTACCGGCTGGAAACCGCCGAAACCTCGCTCACCCGCCGCATGATTCTTATTCGATAATATTTCATCGTACATAAAAAAACGCCACCCCGTCGAAAACCCGCAGAGTGGCGTTATTATCGCGTAATCGCTTTATTTCATGGGATAACTGGTGTATACCTCAACGTCGCGCTCTCGCAGTTGCGGTATGAGCACGTTCAGCGAATTGTCATCCAGCGGGACATTGGCTACCCAGACCACGTCGCCGGAGTCTAACCCCGGATTGTCAACCAACGCCTGAAGGCTGGTAAATTCGTTGTAGGACAAATCGAGATACTCAAGATTCGTCAGGTTCGCCAGCGGCGTGATGTCGGTAATGTCATTGTAGGCGAGGTCAAGTTCCTTCAGCGAAAGAATCCCGGACAACGGCGTTAAATCAACAATCGCGTTGTAGCGTATTCCCAGATTGTCCAATCGGCGCAGTCCGATCAACGGCGAAAGATCGCTGATCGAGCTGTTGTATGACATCTCCAGTTGTTCCAAATTCACCAGCGTCGAAAGCCCGGTCAAATCGACAATCCCGCGCTCGCCGCCCCAGAGCGACTGAATGGGATACACGTCGGAAAGATACAGCGACCGGTCGTAAACATAAATCTGCTCGCGAATCAGGTTTTCCAGTTCCGTGTCGGGAAATGTCACGATCGTATCATTCGGAATATCCAGCGCGATTTCGACCCGGGCATTGTCGGTAAATACGTCATCGAGTGAAATCGTCTCTTCATCCGGCCCGTTCAAACCGGTAATGATCATCGTCAAAGAAACCTCGACCGTCGTATCCGGATCGTAGAACGGCGACGTGAAAAACAGCTCGACCAACTCGTTGTATCCCTCGGCGTCGGTCAGCCGATACGACGTGTCGATCGCGGTCATGCCGACGGCGTAGTAATCGACATAGTCACCGTACTCAATGTCACCGAGCGCGATTACCATCGTGGAATCCAGACTCGGGCCCAGTCGGGCGCTGTCGAGAACCGGTGTGACATCGTATTTGGGACAGGCGACCCGGAACGATGCTCCGTACAAATCGGGAATGTTGTATGCCTTCACCGTTACCGAGAAATATTCCATCGGTTGCGCTTTCTGCCCGCGCGGCGCGATACGCAACATCGGTACCACCGGCATCAACTGGATGTCGACCCGGACTTCCTCGCCGGGAATGACATTGGCGACGGCCCGTCCGCGATAGGTAATGACTTCCAGCTTGGAATCACTCGCGATCAACGTAAAAACGCGGTCGCGGCCCGCCGGAACCGTCACATCGCCGCTGAGATACTCGCCGTCGAATTCAAGATTCGTTCGCACCGTGTCCATATCGGGCGCGGTGACGGTCAACTCGAACATATCGGTCACTTCGATATCGCCGGGTGCGCTGATCTGCAGATAAACGGTCAGTTCACCGTCATAAAACTCGACCGCCTTTTTCGAGCAGGCAAGAAATCCGGCCAGCGCGAACGCGCCCAGGGAGAAAGCAACCAATATTCCGAAAATATATTTTCTATTCATGGTTTCATCCTTCCTATAACAATCCGGTCAGGCCGCCGGTGATCCGGTACCCGCTCAGGTCAAGATTGCCGCCGTCGGCACTGCCGACGTAGTACTTGAATCCGACGTCGAGATTGAGATTGGCGCCGAGACTTCGTCCGATACCGGTCCCGATTCCGAAGACACTGGAATTGTCGAACCCGCGTTCGTTGGCGGAAATCAATTTCAAATCCATCGCCGGTGAGATCATCCAGTCTTTCGCCGGTGACCACGACACGCCGCCGAACAACACGAACTCGTTACCGTAGGCTTTCAGGCTTTCGATTTCGGTTTCGGTTTCGGGGTCGTAGCCGGTTTGCGCTCCCCGCGCCAGGTATTGAATCCCGCCCGATGCAATATAGAGCTTGTTGTCGTACGATCCCTGCAGACGGAAATCGATTTGCGTTCCCTGCTTGAATATTTTCACGTCGTCGGCCTTGTCGTCGGTATACAACGTGATAATAACGTCCCCGCCGAGGGTGAATCCCTCATTTTGCATTTCCGCGCCGACGTTGAAACTGAACATATCGCCGGGATCGTAGTCGTCGTACCCGTCGTACGGTTCGTACGAACCGTTGTACTGGTACATCGCGCCCGCCCCGTAGCGCATGTTGCCCGAAGCTCCCGCCGCGCCGAGCAGGGCGCTGACTCCCAGCCCCTCGCCGAATCGACGGATGGGAAAATCGAGATAATTGTCCGACAGGTAATCGATCACCAGCCATTCCTCCTCGAGATCGAGCGCCCTTTTCCCGGTGGGAAGGCTGATCGCGAAACTGGTCACCAATTGATCTTCGGCATAGGTCTTGTTGAACATCAGCCGGAAATCGCTCATACC
>CAZVNK010000346.1:0-3500 GCA_964628115.1 uncultured Ignavibacteriaceae bacterium
AGTGATTATCGAAATGCCTGTGGTATGATTGGGAACGAAACCGGCAATCCGATAGGCATTGGAGCGGTTGCAGGGCCTTGGCAGAAGCCTTCTTCGCAAACAGGCAAACGCGGCAAGGCTCCGAAAGAGAAGGAGACACTCATGAAACTGAAAAAAACCGCGCTGATCGGCGCCGGGGAGAGCGACGCCGGATATACGTATGCCGAAGCCGCCCACCTGATTCTTGATATTGCGTCGGAACTGCGGGCAACCGGATTGAAACGGGGAGACCGGATCGGTCTGCTGGCCGAAAACTGCCCGGAATGGGCGATTTTCTATCTGGCGGTGCTGTATGCGGGTGGGATAATCGTTCCGCTGGACTGCGCACTCAAGACGCGTGAGTTGGTGAATTTGATGCGCATCTCGGAAATAAACACGGTTGTCTGTTCGGATAGAAAATTCGAAACCGCGGTGGAAATCATCACCCTAAACGATTTATCCATCGCGCCGCTTCGTCTGTTCGCACTGGTGCAAAAGCCGGTCGATAAGCCGGTCGATACGACGACTCTCACGCCGCCGTCATGTGATCCCGATGATACCGCCGCACTGATTTACACCTCCGGTACCACCGGAGATCCCAAAGGCGTGATTCTCACCCATCGCAATCTGACTTCCAACATGGAGAATATGGTGCTTTCCATGGAACTGTATCAGGATGATATCTTTTTTTCGGTTCTACCTCTGCATCATACGTTCGAGGCCACGGCGGGGATGTTGTTGCCGCTGTTTGTCGGATTGACTATCGTATATTCGCGGTCGCTCAAGTCCCGGGATATCATGGACGGCATTAAAAACCATCGGGCGACCTGTATGGTGGCGGTGCCGTTGTTGTACGAGAAGATGTATAATGCCATGCGAAGGCGTATCGCCGAACAGCCGGCAATAAAAAAAATCACGCTGGGGACCATGTATCAGGCCAGCAAGGCGGGGTGGAAAGTAAAAGTAAAGGCGGGGCGCACGTTGTTTAAAAGCCTGCGCGAGAAGGCCGGGCTGGGTTCGATGCGGTTGTTTGTCTCCGGTGGCGCGCCGCTTCCGGCGCGGGTCGGCGAATGGTTCAATCTCATGGGATTTACCCTGATCGAGGGATATGGCCTGACCGAATGCTCCCCGGTGGTGGCGGTCAATCGTCCCGATGATATTCGTTTCGGCTCGGTCGGCCCGCCGCTGGCCAATACCGAAGCGGCGATACATGATCCCTCGCCCGACGGGATCGGTGAAATCATCATCAAGACACCCAGCGCCACGCCGGGATATCTGGACAATCCCGAGGCCACCGCCGAATTGCGAAATAAAGACTGGCTGTTTACCGGCGATCTGGGAAAAATCGAAAACGGGCACCTGTATATCACCGGCCGCAAGAAAAATCTAATCGTCAGTGGCGCAGGGAAGAATATTTATCCCGAGGAAATCGAAGCGGAGCTGGGTCTTTCGCCGTATATCGCGGAGGCGCTGGTGCTGGGGCGCAAACATGTTAAAAAAGCCGGGGAAGAAGTCTGCGCACTGATCGTCCCGGATTTCGAGCAGTTCGAGCAAAACGGTCTGGCCGGTTCGGGAAAACCGTCACCAAAAGACATTCGCGAAACGATTGCCCGCGAAGTGGCCGAAGTCAATCACCGACTGGCGGATTTCAAGCGTATTACGACCTTTGAAATCCAGTACGATGAGTTGGAGAAGACCTCCACCAAAAAGATAAAACGTAATCTGTATCTATAGTCGTTCTGATTAAAACCGACGAGTTGCATTTCGATACCAAGGGCAACGGACATATTATCAATCTGACCGATGAGATAAGCCGCAAAGTGGCCGGGGCGGGAATTACATCGGGAATCGTGACGGTGTTCACGCCGTCGGCGACGTCGGGCCTGACGACCATCGAGTTCGAACCGGGCCTGCTCAAAGACCTTCCCGAGTTTTTCGAAAAAATCCTTCCGTCCGACGTGCCGTATCATCATGACATGACCTGGCATGACGGCAACGGGTTTTCGCACATGCGTTCGGCGCTGATCGGGCCGGATATCACCGTGCCGTTTGTCAACGGCGAACTGCAATTGGGAACCTGGCAGAATGTCGTCTTTCTCGATTTCGACAACCGGGCCAGATCACGCCGGGTGGTTTTGCAAATTATAGGAGAATAATACATGTATCCCAGGGCGCTGATACCGCTTGAGAAAACCGTGAAAATTCTCGACCAAACCCGCCTTCCCGGCGAGATGATATATAACGAATACGATGATTATCGCGACATTATCGTTTCGTTCAAAAAGCTGGAGATTCGCGGCGCGCCGGCGATCGGAATCGCGGGAGCGTATGCGCTGGCGACGTGGCCACCGAGATCAAAAACGCCCGACCCACGGCGGTGAATCTGGCCTGGGGAGTCGACCGGACGCTGGACGTCGCGCATGCTTATGGCGGTACCGATAAGAACGATTTATGCGACCATCTCTGGGATGAGGCATCCGCGATTTTGAAAGAGGATGAAAAACTGTGCGCGGCGATGGGACGCCACGGGGCGGAACTCATCAAAGACGGGGATACGATTTTAACCCATTGCAACGCCGGTGCGCTGGCTACCGGCGGGATGGGCACCGCGCTGGCGGTGATTTACACAGCACACGCGCAGGGCAAAAAGATCAACGTGTATGCCGATGAAACCCGGCCCTTGCTTCAGGGGGCGCGTCTGACCGCCTGGGAGCTTCAACAGGCGGGGATCGACGTCACCCTGAATGTCGACAGCGCTTCGGGGATGTTAATGCGCCAGGGGCGGATTTCCTGCGTTATTCTCGGTGCCGACCGAATCGCCAAAAACGGCGACGTGGCCAATAAAATCGGGACATATAACGTTGCGGTACTGGCCAAAGAACATGGGGTGCCGTTTTATGTCGCCGCGCCGTATTCGACCTTTGATCAAAAATTGAACAGCGGCGATGATATCCCCATCGAGGAACGCTCCGCCGATGAAATTACCAACTGGGGGGGGATCCGCACCGCACCGGAGGGAATAAAAGTCTATGCCCCGGCATTCGATATTACACCGCATGATTACGTGACCGCATATATTACCGACAAGGGAGTCAAACCCGGCGGCCGAGGGGATTAAGACTTCATTCATGTCATCGCGAATAAAATTGTTGAGCGAAATTGTCGGTCAATTCCTTCTGAGGAATTGACCTGAACCTTACTTCCTGTCAAACCCTCAGAAGGGTTTAACCTACTGCCTAATCGGGGAACGCTGCCACAATACAATTGCTCGATTTGCCGTAGGTTGAAATCTCCCTCCCGAACAACGTGAGGGAGTGGAGTTTCGACATCTATCTGTCATTGCGATCGATGCAAAGCAATCCCGCTTCTTTTCTGTCATTGCGATTGACGCAAAGCAATCCTGCCTCTTTTCTGTCATTGCGAGCACAGCGAAGCAATCTCGTGATTGATATTGTGCAATAATCATCGTTGGAGATTGCCGC
>CAZVNK010000347.1:0-2616 GCA_964628115.1 uncultured Ignavibacteriaceae bacterium
GTTGCCGCCCATATCAAAAAGCAAACTGACCGTATTGCAACCGGAACCGATCGTGAATTCGGTTTTGCCGCAATAAATGTCATCGCCGGACAGGTCGATGATAATCGTACCGTGTCCGTCGCCTGGATCGTGCGACAGGTCATAGCGGTCATCGCCGCCGAAATCGATAATGAATTCATAATCGCCGGTATACCGGTCATCGCCGACACCGCCGATTGCCCACTTGTCCTTTTTGCCGAGATAGGATGCAATCCCGGTGCGCGACGGCAAGATTGCGGTATCGGTCAACATGCGATACACGTCGACCTCGCCGCCCGCTATTTCCTCCAGTAGTCGCGTGATTTCATCAAATATGGCGACCGAGGCGTCCAGTCCGGCCTGAAGCAGATAATCCTTGTGAATACGATCGCCGAATTCCACGAAGGCCTCGATATATGTCTCCTCGACCTTCTGAATCGAATCGAGCACGTCCACCGGTTTGGATTCGTCGGTGGTATCCTCCAGAATCAACTCCCGAAACTCGGCGAAGAGAAATTGCCTTTGTTCGTCGTCAAGATCGGCCAGTGATTGTTTCGCCGCCGGGGCAATCACCCGTTCGAGATAATAATCCGCCCGCGACAGCAGGCGGTTGAATTCGAGCGAATTGTAAAACAGATTCGAACCGAGCTGGAACTCGTCCTCATCGGTATCGAGAGATTTCCGTCGTTCGCCCTGATTGGTCTTTTTCAGGTTGGCGAACGCGAACTCCAGAATCGGCGCGATCTCACCGCCCCGGCAGTGATCGCGCAGACGCTCGGTGAAACCGACCATGCCGTACGGTTCACGCATCAGGTGCGAAACGGTTTCCAGACGGAAACTGTCAATCTTGCTGTAATCGTCACGAAAAGTCAGATCCGACGGCAGAAGATTATGCAGGGCCATCAGATGTTCGACTGCCCGTTGTTCATGGACTGAATCGGGCGTCGTTTGCGCCGACGCGGCCAGCGCCCCGGCGACAATGCAGATTAAAACATATATGGATTTCATGACCGCAATAAAACCCCGCACGGTATTCGGGTCAATGACTTTTATCGTGAAAAAACGAAATTATCGCTTCTTGGTCAGCACCCAGACCCAGGCCGGAAACAACGGATACAGCAGGCGAAACATCCAGCCGGGAAGGCGCGAGAAGATATGCCTCGGATGCACGTCGCTATCGGCACGGAAATATTCCGGGCGCTCGAAAAGCAAACGGGTGTAGTCGTGACGCCAGAAATCGGCGGTAAGGCGTCGCAGTTTTCTCAGCGACAGCAGTTTGACGTCATAGATGCCTTTCTTTCCGGCCAGTTTCATGTACCAATCCGCCAGACGGTGCGGTAGCCAGGAAAGAAACGGAAGAGAGTAATTATTCTCGATCATGACAAAACGATTCCCAGCGCCGAAATAACACATTCCCGAATATTTCAGCACCCGGTAAATTTCCGACAGCAAACCGTTCTGATTATCGACGTACTCGTAAATTTGATTACAGATCACCACGTCGATACTGTCGTCGGCAAGTCCGATCCTGGTTCCGTCGGTACAGATAAAATCGACATTGTCGGGCGGTGACAATTCTCTGGCCGATTTCAAACCGACCAAATCCGGGTCGACGGCGACGACTTTCCTGAAATGTCGCGCGAGGTGTTCGGTCATAAGAACACTCGCGGCATCGAGATCGAGACAGACCATCTCTTCCGGCGGCCGAACGGAAAAATGCCGGCAGACGGCAATGACCTTTTCGGCCTTTTTCCGGCAGGTATCCTCATCGTACAGCACCGGGGAACGTTCGGAAAAAGCCCCCATGCTTTTATTCATCCTGTTGCGTTGCGCGACGGTCATACTCGTTCACCGGTCGCGATCATCCGCGACCACTTCCTGTTGCTCGTTAACCTTGCGGGCGATACTCTGGCCCAGTTTGAGGGCATGCGGATCGTACGGATCGATCTCCAGCGCCTCACTGATGAATTTAAGCGCCTCGCGATAACGACCACCCCGGTCCAGAGTGGCGGCGAGACGAATCCGCATATCGATATTGTCACGATCGATCGTGAGTGCGGCATTGAACAACTGCCAGGCATGTTCGGCGTTGCCCATCCGGTCACAGTAGACACCGGCATTGAACAACCACCGTCCGAGAAAATCGATCGTCTTCGGTTCGGACGAGTTTTCCGGAAGCATCAAATCCACGAGGTACAGGTGACGTTTGAACAGGTCTTTCGGAACACCGGTTATGTTGCCCCGATCCACGTACTTGAACACGATTCCGCGCGGAAGCATCTTCGTAAACGGAATCCCCGGCACTCCCACCTGCAAATAAATTTCATTGGTACGGCAATTCAGACGACACATCGCCTCGGTCAGTTCTTCGGCGTCCCCCGACCGGTTATCGGTAAAACCGGGCGGGTACACCAGTTCGGGATAATTTACCGTCAGTTGGCGACGGTAATCGGGGTTGATCATGGATTCGGCGGCGATCACCCTGATCCCCGAGGCTCTCCGCCGCCGGGGGTTTGAGCACGTGCTCACCGTTCCCGAGCAGGCCGAGCCCAACGGCGAGTTCCCCACGGTCTCCTTCCCCAACCCCGAGGAGTCCGC
>CAZVNK010000347.1:2626-3498 GCA_964628115.1 uncultured Ignavibacteriaceae bacterium
ATGGTACCAAATCGGTAACAACAAAACATCCCCTGCCACGATCAATATCGAACCGTCGTGAACCGGCTTGGCTATTTCCCCACAAATCAGATTCGGGCCGTCAATTCTCGACAGGTCGGCTCGGACGTAGTTGTCCTCGCCGGACATGTATACGAATACCATCAGAAACACCGTCATGTACATGGCCGCATGACTGGCGAGAATTTTACGCCGCATGATATACAGCACGCCCGGGACACTGATCAGCAACACTAGTCCGAACAACGGCGCCAGGTGAGACACCATATCGTAATTCTTGATACTGAAATCGGCCGTCCAGAGCACCACCGCGAAATTCGCCAGGACCGCCAGCAATACGAAGGGAAAAAAGCGTCTCGAAATCTTGAAAAAGCCCCAGAGTCCGGCGAGTGTCAGGACAATCAGCGGCCAGCCGATCTGGTCGGCGGCAAACTGCCCGATTTTTCGCAGGCGTATCAGGTAATCCGAAGCGGTCGCGGTTTCAACAAAACCCGGTAAATCCATCGAACCCGTAATCGCCGCCCAGAACGACTCCAGCGATTCGGGATTTCCCCAGTTGATCGCCGGCTCGAGCGAGGCCCGCACCGGAAGGTACATATACACCGAAAACGACGCGACAAAAAGCAGGCCGAAAACCAGCGCCGCGCCCCATTTGAAACCGACCGTTGAGATCTGACGAATCATCAGGTACAAAAAGGCCGGCGCGAACGCCAGCGCCAACAGCGGATGATTGGCGAATGACAGCGCGTACACCCAGATGCCCAAGAAAAACGATTTGGACTGTTTCACGTCCGCACCGTTGAAACAGAGTATCATCGCCGTGAAACTTAAAAACAGGTGTAATGAGTACACCT
>CAZVNK010000348.1:0-3480 GCA_964628115.1 uncultured Ignavibacteriaceae bacterium
GGTCATCCACTGCTCCGGCCCCATGTTCTCGGAAAATACGCCGAACAGCTTCAGCGTTTCGAGATTGCAAATATCGGCCAGCTCCGGAACCGCGCCGTACAATTCACCGGGCGTGAACGCCGGGATCACCGCGCCGGTGCGGTAGTCGAGCCGGGAGGCGATAGTGCCGCCGGTTCCGAGCAAGGTGACATTCGGTTTGTCCTCGGAAAACGGGAATTCCTTTTCGGGAATTTTATAGATCGCTTCCTTGTAGCTGGTTTCTTTGATTTCCGTCACGCGGTCGGCGCGGACACCGATATTGTAGCCGCTTTTGAGTTTCAGCACGATATGGTCGCCATCGGCGGTTTCGGAGCGCGGCAGAATAACGCCGTCGAAATCCCCCTCATCGGTCGTGAGAATCACATTCGCCCAAACCCGTCCGCCGAGCGACTGGAGCACCTCTTTGGCGCGCCCCTTGTATCCTTTAAAAGCAGAATCGTTCATAGCAATCCTTAATCTGCAAAACATTCTATTGCCCGGAAGAAACGAAAAAACGCGGCCTTGTCAATAGCGGAGCGCGAGCCACGACCGGATATTTTGATATTCCTGTTGCCGAAGGCGGCTTGATTTATTATGTTTGACTCCGATACAAACAGACAAACGACACCCCTCCCGGATTCCGGGTGGGGCTTTTGTGCTTGGAGTAAAGACGCAATATGGCATTAGTTGAAATACGAGAAGACACGCATCTGGGTCGGATCATAGAATCGTTCGAGCAGTCGCCCCCGTTCGAACGACTGCTGAAAGCGATTCATTCCCCCGACCGGGCCAATCTGACCGCCACCGGCCTGGCGGGATCATCGGGGGCAATCCTTCTTGCCGGATTGGCCGACCGCCTGCCGCACCCGATTATCGCGGTGACAGCCGGAATCGAAGAGGCTAACGATCTGCATGACGATTTGGCATTTTTACTGGGCGAGGATCGCGCCGGGCTGTTTCCGGCGCGGCAGGCTCCACCCTATGATTTTCGGTCCCCGTCGGCGGAAGTCGCCGGCAGGCGGCTGGCGACGCTGGGAAGTCTGCTTGACAATACCATCAAGGTCGTTATCGCACCGGTTCAGGCAATAATCGAGCCGACCATGGCCCGCGAGGAATTCGAACGAACGCGGCTGTATTTGAAAGTCGGAATGGAATTCGATCTCGAGGAATTGGCAGTAAAACTGATCGCGATGGGATTCCGGCGGGTGACACTGGTCGAGGAGGTCGGCGATTTCGCGCTTCGTGGCGGTTTGGTCGATTTCTTCTCCCCCGGTTTCGACGCCCCGGTGCGCGTGGAGTTTTTCGGCGATGAAATCGACACGATCCGGCAGTTCGACGTCGGCTCGCAACGCACCACCGAACGGCTCAACGAAGTTAACCTTCTCCCCCGCCGCGAGGTTTCGATCACGCAGGAGACGGTTGAACACTATATCGAACGGCTTCCGGAACAGGACGGCGATCTGGTGCGGGCGCGGTTTCTCAATGATCCCGAACTCCCGGGTTTGGAATGGCTGGCGCCGGCATTCGGTTTGCCGTTCGACTGCCTGACCGATTATGTCGACAATCGCGCGCTGTACTGCCTGACCGGCGAGGGAAGTCTTGAGGCGGAATGCGATGATATTCTCGAAATTTCCACGCGGCAGTACGAGCGTATGTCCAAACGCATGAGCGCGGTTCCATCGGACGAGACGTAATATCACCACCGGGAACAATTCCGGAAACATATCGCCGACAAGCCGAAACTGGATATCGTGCCGTTCAAGGGTGGAAAAAAGGAAATTATCGATTTCGAATGCCGCGATCATCCCGCGCTCGGTTCGCGGCTCGATCTTCTGGCCGAGACGGTCACCAATTATCGCAACAACGGCATGAACTATTTCATCGCCGCCGACAATCCCGGGCAGGCCTCCCGCCTGAGGGAACTTCTCGGAGACAAGCTCGAAACCGATTTCGTGCTTCCGATCGAAGTCGCACTTCTGAAGGGCGGATTCGTTTCGCTCGCCAACCGAATCGCGATACTGACCGATCATCAGATTTTCGGGCGGTATTTCCGAAGAACCCGCAGAAGAAAATTCAAAGAGGGTGTGGCGATTCACAGCTACACCAGCCTGACCAAAGGCGATTTCGTGGTGCATACCGATCATGGGATCGCCAGATATCACGGTCTGGAAACGATCGACGTCAACGGTCGTGCGCGCGACTGCCTTCTGCTGATTTACGCCGAGGGGGACAAGCTCTACGTGCCGATCGAGGAATTCAATCGCGTGTCGAAATACGCCGGGAAAGATGCCGCGCCGAAGCTGTCGGCGCTGGGCGGCGCGGGATGGGAAAAACTCAAGGCCCGCACCAAGAAGGCGATTGCCGATATGGCCGAGGAATTGTTGAAAATCTATGCTCAGCGCAAGACCCGCCCGGGCATCACGTTCAAACCCGACACCACCTGGATGAAGCAGTTGGAGGCGTCCTTTATATATGAGGAAACCCCCGACCAGCAAAAGGCAATCGACGCGATCAAACTCGATATGGAAAACGCGACCCCGATGGATCGTTTGGTCTGTGGTGACGTCGGATACGGCAAAACCGAAGTGGCGGTGCGCGCGGCATTCAAGGCGGTGGAGTCGGGATATCAGGTGGCGGTTTTGGTGCCGACCACGATTTTGGCTCAACAGCATTTGAGCACGTTCACCGAACGGCTGGGGGCGTTTCCGGTCAAGGTCGAGATGCTTTCGAGGTTCCGCACCAAGAAAGAACAGACAGTCATCATCGAACAACTTCAGGCGGGACGGGTCGACGTTGTTATCGGGACACATCGTCTGTTATCAAAAGACGTCATTTTCAAGAATCTCGGTTTGCTGGTGGTCGATGAGGAACAGCGGTTCGGGGTCCGCCATAAAGAGACGATCCGCAAGTTGAAAGCGACGGTGGACACGATCACATTGACCGCCACGCCGATTCCGAGGACATTGCACATGTCGCTGAGCGGAGTGCGGGATATGTCGCTGATCAACACCTCGCCCACAGGCCGCCTTCCGATCATGCCCGAAATCCGGTCTACATGCCGCCCCGGTCGTGGTGGACACCCGACCGGGGCACGCTTATATTCGTCGCATCATGACCACTCTCATTGCGAACATAGGCCGCGGCACCATCGACAACCTCGCGGCTGCGGGGCGCGGTACCGTGCTGCTGCTCGAAATCGTTCGCCAGCTTCCCTACATGTGGAGGATGCGGCGCGAGATCTTCGAGCAGATGCATATCGTGTCGGTAGGATCGCTGCCGTTGGTGATCACCACGTCCATTTTCGTGGGCGCGGTCACCGCCGTGCAGGCCGTCTACCAGATGCAGGCCTACGTCCCGATGAAGTTTCTGGGCACGGTGATCTCCAAGTCGGTATTCATCGAACTCGGCCCGGTGCTGGTTGCCCTGGTCGTCGGCGGGCGTCTGTGCGCCAATTACGCCGCT
>CAZVNK010000349.1:0-3474 GCA_964628115.1 uncultured Ignavibacteriaceae bacterium
CGGCGTGATTACCACCGACAACGGTCTGCATATCATAAAATGCGAAAGTAAAGAGGTCAAAACCGGGCATTTCAAACAGATTTTGTGCGAGGTCAATCCGTCACCGGCCGATACCCAGCTGGCCTATACGCTGATCGATTCGCTTCAGCGAGAAATCAACAACGGCGCCGATTTCAGAGAACTGGCCAAAGCCTTTTCCGCCGACGAGGAATCACGCAAACAGGGGGGGGAGTTGGGCTGGTTTCCGGTAAAGGGACTGCCTCCGGTCTTTTCATCGGTACTCGATACCGTCGAACAAATCGGCGAAGTCTGCGGGCCGGTGCAGTCCGAATATGGGCTTCACCTGCTGAAACTGCTTGACCGTAAGGAAAGCCGCGAAATAACTCTGGAAGACGATTTCGACAGACTGAAGGATCTGGCGCGGCAGAACAAGACCGGCGAATACGTGGAACAATGGGTTGAGGAAATTCGTAAACGAACCTACGTGGAAATTCGTCCCCTGCAATAACAAAACACATGAGACTCGAGCAGTATCTGTCCCGGGTTGGCCTGGTCAAACGCCGCACCGTGGCCAAACAGCTATGTGATAACGGTATCGTGAAAATCAACGGCGCTCGCTCCAAACCGTCGCGGGAAATAGACGTCGGCGATATAATCAGCATCGGCGGCAATCGACCGGTAACTGCCGAAGTGCTTGAAATCCCGGGAGGAAATGTCAAAAAGGAAGAACGCGAAAAATATTGCAAAACGATCAGCGCCGGATAAGCCATATTCCGGCCGGGCTTTTTGTTATAATCTGCTTGATTTTTGGGAAGTTACATCGTAAAATATAAATTCCGATTGGCCGAACGTGATTATGATACGCCGATTGGATTTATTACGCGGGCAAATATATAGGGAGAGTATAAAATGAAAATGACCGAAGAAATCAAAGGCGACGTGGGCATCATAAAACTCAAAGGCAAGGTCATGGGTGGCCCCGATGCCACGCTGTTCCACGGTAAATTGCATGATTTTGTCAGCGGCGGTCAGAAAAAGATCGTGGTCGATCTCTCAAAGGTCGAATGGATGAGCTCGGTCGGGCTGGGGATGCTGATCTCGGCGCTGACCACCATGAAAAATGCCGGTGGCCAGCTGATTCTGGCTAATGTTACCGAGGGTATTCAGAACTTGTTGACCATCACCCGCCTGGTGACCATCTTCAAGGCCTGCGACAGCATTGACGAGGCTATTGCCGCGTTTGAATGATACCTGCGCGTCGTTGACGGTCGTATAAATTATAAGCGGTAGTCCCGTTTCGGGATTGCCGCTTTTATCGTTAATCGCGACGGCGATGACAATCGCCGGGAGATTTTGCCGATATTGTCCATATTCCCCTTGAATTTTGCGACGCTTTGCCCTATCCTCGAACATGGCAAAAATCCCCGTAACATTGACCGCGTTTATGTCATTGCCGCCCGGCATTGATATGTGATTACCGCGCATATACAAAACAAATAGACTATTGGTGTTATGAAACATATTCTCGAAAATCTGAATCCCGTGCAACATGAAGCCGTAACCACCACCGAGGGGCCACTTCTGGTCGTCGCCGGGGCCGGTTCCGGAAAAACCCGCGTCCTGACCAGCAGGGTCGCCTATATTCTCTACCAACGGCTTGCCGCCCCGCATAATATTCTGGCGGTGACGTTTACCAACAAGGCCGCCAATGAAATGAAAGAGCGCATTGCCGGCATTCTGGGCCAAAGCCTCATGTCGCTCAACGTCTCGACCTTCCACTCCTTCTGTGCCCGTCTGCTTCGCAAGGAATGCGAGGCGATCGGTTTCCCATCGAATTTCGTCATTTTCGATGAGGAAGACGCCAGGTCGATGATCAAGACCTGCCTGAAAGAGATGGAGCTGTCGCCGACTCAATTCTCGCCGCAATCACTCAAACACAAAATCTCAGCGGCCAAAAACCGCATGGAAACCGCATCCGATTTCGCGCAGAAAGCTTCCGGGTATTTCGAAACCCGCACCGCCGAAGTGTACACCCGCTACGAACGGCGACTCAAAGACTGCGGCGCGTTCGATTTCGATGATTTGATTTTTCACTCGGTCCAACTTCTGACCACTCATGAGGACGTCAGACAAAAATACCGGGACAAGTTCAAATACATTCTCGTGGATGAATACCAGGACACCAACCACAGCCAGTACCGCTTGTTGAGACTGCTCATCGGAGACCATCACAACATTTGCGTGGTCGGCGATGAGGACCAGTCCATCTACGGTTGGCGCGGCGCGGATATCTCCAACATCCTCAATTTCGAAAAGGATTATCCCGGCGCGAAGGTCATCAAACTGGAACAGAACTACCGCTCGACACAAATTATCCTCGAAGCCGCCTCGGCGGTGATTGCCAATAATGTCACCCGCAAGGATAAAACCCTCTGGACCGATATCAAAAGCGGCGATCCGCTCAAACTGTTTATGACCGACAACGCCCCCGATGAGGCCGCGACCGTGGTCGATGAAATCACCAAACGGCTCGACGTCTGCCCGTTGAAAGAAGCCGTCATTCTCTATCGCACCAATGCCCAGTCACGTGCTTTCGAAGAAGTCCTGAGGCGGCGCAATATGCCGTATCAAATCGTCGGCGGGATTTCATTCTATCAACGCAAGGAAATCAAAGACTTGCTGGCCTATCTGAAACTTTTGGCCAATCCGCGCGATGACGTCTCTTTCCGGCGCATCGTCAACTATCCCAAACGCGGCATCGGCGGCACCTCGGTCGAAAACCTTGCTTCATACGCCCGCGATCATGAACAATCGCTGTGGAATGCCGCCTGCGAAATCGAATCGGTCGAGACTCTCGGTTCGCGACCCAAACGACTACTCGATGAATTCATGAAACTCCTGATTCCCTTCCGCGAGAAAAAAGACATCGTCGATATCGCCACGCTCACCCAGGAGCTGGTCGACGCGCTTCGTCTGCTGGAACATCTCATCGACGAGGATCCCAATGTCGGGCAGGGGAGAGTCGAAAACGTCGAGGAATTCATCGCCGCCGCACACGAATTCGTCAAAGCCTATCCCGAACCGACACTGGACAACTTCCTCGCCGAAATATCGCTCTACACCGATATCGATAAGTACAACGAAATCGACGACAAACTCACCCTGATGACCCTGCATGCCGCCAAGGGACTGGAATTCGATTCGGTCTATCTGGTCGGGTTGGAGGACGGGTTGTTCCCGTTGATGCGGGCGATCGAGGACCCGCTGGAACTGGAGGAGGAACGGCGGCTGTTCTATGTCGGGGCGACCCGCGCCAAAAAGAATCTGTTTTTGTCGATGGCGGCCGTGCGCAATCGCTTCGGCGACATGGATTCCATCCCCTCGCGCTTCATCTCCGAACTGCCGCCCGCACTGGTCGAGAAGGTCGATCTTCGAAGCGGTAACGGCAACGGCAACCGGCGATTCGGCGAGTAC
>CAZVNK010000350.1:0-695 GCA_964628115.1 uncultured Ignavibacteriaceae bacterium
CATAGTACCGACAGTGTACTCAGAAATCCCGTGAAACGCAACGGTTGAATCACCCGAACATTTCCAGAAATCGCCGTTAGCGCATATCGTAGCGCATGAAGGCCGCGGTCGCCCCGGCGAATACGATCAGGCTGAACATCACCAATAGGCCAAAATCGATAACGGTCGGGGCGACCGCCTGGGCCAGAGTCGGTCTGGGAGAAACGAATTCCGGCAAACCGCCGAGATCAAGTTCATCGTTCTCTCGCCCGCCGGCGGACGACATATTCTGATTGCCTTCATCGTCGACCGTCATCGAAATCACCATGCGCCCCAGATCGCCGGTTTCCTTTTTCTGTTTTTCGACGTGGGCGTTGAAGTGGTTGCGAAAATCGGCGGCGGCGTTTTCATAACGAGTCTTAATCTCGGCGCCGGTTCCGGCCAGCGACATGGCCCCGAATTGATATGCGGCGACCGGGGATATGCGCGCCAGTGCATAGGCCAGATTCTCCTGCCTGATTTTTCTCTGTCGTAAATCCTCCAGGAGTTTCAATTCGTGTCGGGAAATATCCTTTTCGATTTCAGTCGACACCGAGTCTTCACGTTCAATGAGTTCCCACAGCGCTTCTTCATCCAAAACGGCGCTTTCTTCGGATTCTCCGTCGGCTTCATCGTTGTATTCATTCCATCTCTTCGAGCTGACCTTTTCGAATTCA
>CAZVNK010000350.1:719-3460 GCA_964628115.1 uncultured Ignavibacteriaceae bacterium
GTGGCCGGCGGTCATAATGCCGATGCGCGGGATAATCATCACCAGCATCACCCAGACAACCAGGCTGATTAAAAACGACACCGAAGATCGGCGGCACAGCGATGAAATCATGATCCCCAGCCCGATAAAAAACGTGAACAGTGCCAGCGAATAAAGTAACAGCAACAGAAGGCGCATCCATTCCGCCGAGGACAGGACAATGCCGTACGCCGACAGAAGCAAAAGCCCCAGCAAAATCGGGATGGTTATCGGAACAACCAACCCCAACCAGGAGCCGACAAATTTGCCGATGATGTATTTGGCTCGCGAGATCGCATTGGCGAACACCAGTTTGAGCATGCCATCCTCCCGCTCACCGCTGACGGCGTTATAGGTAAAGAGAATGGCAAACAGCGTAAGAATAAAACGGGTAATGAAGGAAAAATCGAGAAAGCGGAAGACGGCGAAAATGGGATCGTCGGCATAGGCGGAGTTTTTGAGTTTCACGCCGCTACCGGAGGCAATACCGGTCCATCGTCCGATATCATAATCCAGTCCCGAAACGAATATCTGCAGGGGTTCGGGTTCGCGATAAACCCGGGTCGACATCCGCGCCCATGAGGTGGTCTGTCGTAATTCCTGAGAAACCAGCAGGTTGGAGGCATCATACCGATCTTTCATGGCGTTGTATTCCCTGATTCCGGTATACACCGACAGCAAAATCAAAATAGAACAGACCAGAAAAGTCCCGGTGAATTTCGGACTGAGTATGATACTTCGCAGTTCTTTATTAATCAATGTACCTAACATGACAAACCTCTCCTATCGCATTATCTGACATCGTATCGCAGGAACGAAACAAAGGCCCCCGCAAAAAAGAGCATGGTAAAAACCGCAAGCAGTCCGAAATCCACGACGGTGGCCTGTACCGTCTCGGCCAGTCCCGGTTCGGCATAGACAAACTGCGGCAGTTCGGTGGGATCGATCGGTTGTGGTTTTTCCGGTTCGCCGGTACCGTCATCCGTTACGGTTTGAATGCGTAGTCCGCCACTGAGACTCATGCCGGTTTTTTCCTCGTAAAACTCGGCGAATTTTCCCTGATAATTGAAGGCCTGCTCGATAAAACGATCTTTCAAGCGCAGGGAGGTTCCGGCCAGAGTAGCCGACGCCAGCGAAAACGACGTTACCGGCGAAATGCGGGCAATCGTAAAGGCTATTTTTTCCTGTACACTCCTGCGATTGGCACGTTCCTCTTCGAGACGGGCGGCGTATTCCGCCGCTTTCCTGGTACGTTCTTCGGAAAGCGAATCGACCAGGGCTATCAGGATGTTGCCGTCAATGGCACCCGGTGAAGACAAGAAATCAGCCTGTTTTATTTGCAGATTTTCGCGGAATTCTTTGGACAACTGCTGATTCAGAGCGGCCCGTTTATGGGCGATTTCATCGACCGAGGGAACCTCCACCGACCGGGCGGCCATCAGAACCGAAGCGCGCGGAACAATATGCACGCACATCACCCAAACCACCAGCAGAATCAAAAAGGAATTGGCCGAGCGATGGGTCATCGCGGAGACACAAATCGATAGGGACAAAAACACTCCGAACGACATCAGTCCGATCAGGACGATCAGCAACAGCCGAAGCCATTCCTCCCCGTTCATGCTGATCCCCATCAGTAAAAAGAGCAGAATGCCGATGGCGATCGGGATCAGAATCGCCGTGGTCAGCGAAATAAAGGCGCCAAGCAGTTTGCCGGTCAGGTACGTCGAATGGGAGACGGCGTTGGCAAAAGAAAGTTTGAGCGTCCCCCGTTCCTTTTCGCCGCTGATGGCGTCGTACCCCAGCAAAATGGCGAACAGCGACAAAATAACCGTGAAGATAAAGTCCAGATCGATAAACCGAAAAACGGCGAACAGCGGATCCTCATTATAGCGGCTGTCATCGGTGGGAATGCTTCCTCGTCCGGTCACATCGGCGGTTCGCCCGATATCGTTGGAAACACCGGTAATCAACGAAGCAAGCGGCCGGGGCGGCAGAAACAGACGGGTTCCCTCAACGTCGAACCAGTCGGTGATCCCTTCCATGGAGCGTACCTGTTCCGCCTGGGAGGCCTGATAGTGCGCCTGGTACAATTTGTGCCGGGTCGCGCCGGTATAAAACGCCATGATGATAAGCAGGGCGCAAACGGCGAAAGTTATGACGAATTTGGTCGACCCGATGATGTCGCGAATTTCTTTTTCAATCAACGTTTTCAGCATCGCCGTCTCCCCCGGATTGCTCGCCGTTGCTGTGTCCGCCGATGTATTGCATGTAAAGCGTCTCCAAATCCTGATGCGCCAGTTCCGAGGCCCGCTTTTGCATGATAAGCCGGCCATGGTTCATAATCGCGACCACGTCGGAAACTTCTTTGGCGCGAAAGATATCATGGGTGGACATCAGAATCGCGCGGTTTTCATCCTTGAGTGATTTGAGCAGTTCGATAAAATCGCGCCCGGCTTTCGGATCAAGCCCGGAAGTGGGCTCGTCGAGCAGAATGGCCGGGGCGTTCTTGAGCATGGCGATGGCGATTCCGCATTTCTGGCGCATGCCTTTGGAGAATTCACGCAGTTTTTTGTTATGAGATTCCTCGGCCAGGCCGACACGGTAGAGCATGTCATGGTAATCACTGCGGGTATATGCTGTCTGTCCGCCCAGCCGGGCGAAAAAGTCGAGTTTTTGCAGCGCGGTAAAATTGGCATAGAGCATGACTTTTTCGGATACGT
>CAZVNK010000351.1:0-3445 GCA_964628115.1 uncultured Ignavibacteriaceae bacterium
GTCAGCGCCAGCAAAAGGACAATAGCGGTCAAAACCGAAAGACGGTTGTTAGCAGTCCTGCTCATATCGACTCTCCCCTGTATAACATGGTGTTTGACTTTCGCTTTACGGTTGTTCGGTATGTCGTCAAGCCGGGTGAATCGGCTTAGAAAAAGGAGAACAAAAGGGCGCAATCAGCACGCTCAGGCCGTTAATTGGGCAAGATTTGACCAGATTATCCTTTCTTTTCCCCCACTTCACATGGCCCAAATATATCAGACAAATCGGCGTTTTTTATTGTCAGCAGTAGACGGTAGCGTTATTTTAGGCCAAAACCATAACTCAAGGGAGAGAAACAAATATGTTCACGAAACGCATGTTCGGTATGCTGGCGGTTCTGATACTGGCGCTGACATTGAGCGCCGGGGCGGCCGATGATAAGCCGGTCCTGAAAAACATCAAAGCCGTCAACTGGGAAGAGTTGGCCGGTTGCCTTCCCGACAAAGTGGAAGGCATGAATGTCGGCAAAGTCGACGGCGGCACCATCAACATGACCGATCCAACCAATCCCCAGAATCAGATGAGTTATTCAGCGGCTAACCGAACCTATTCTAAGGGAAAAGACGAGAAAAAGTCAGTCACGCTGACCATTCTCGATTCCAATCTCTATCAGTTTTTACTGATGCCGTTTATGATGGCAATAGAAATGGATACGCCGACCGGTTCGGTGAAAAGCACCAAGATCGGAGATATCCCCGCCAAAGTAATTATCAAGAAAGATGAGGGGGAAATCACCGGGGTTTCCTACCTGATTCTGATCTCCGAACGCATTCTGGTGTCTGCCGAGGGCGATGGGAACTTCTCGCAGGATGAAGTCGAAAGCCTTGTTAAAAAAGTCGACTTCGAAAAGCTGGCCGCGCTGGTGAAGTAAAACATCGACAATTGGATTATCACAACGCCGCCGGGAATTCCCGACGGCGTTTTTGTATGGGAACACCATATCAGGCAAAACCGTTACATGACAGACAGGACGTCATCTCACCGTATTCGACATAGGAGTGGAAATGAGTAACGGTTTGCATGTAAAAAAATGCGTTCCCTGCGAAGGCGGTGTGGCCGCACTCACCGTCGACCGAATTCAGGATTTACTCGGACAGATTCCCGAGTGGGTGGTACGCGATATCAATCAGGACGGCAAGACGGTTAAATCTCTGCAGAAACGGTTTCAATTCAAGAATTTCCGTGACGCGATGGCGTTTCTCAGAGAAGTGGAAGCTATCGCCGAATCCGAAGGACATCATCCGGATTTTTGCGTGCATTATAACAAGGTCGATTTCACGATCTGGACACATGCCATCGGCGGATTGCATGAAAACGATTTTATTCTCGCCGCCAAAATCGACACCATCACGATGTAATGCGATCTCCGGCGTTTCATCAGAAACCGCTTGAATGACCGGTGTCTTTGTTTTATGTTTCCGTTGAATAAATTCATATAACAATGAATCATGCCAAAACTTGAGAACAAAACCGCGCTGATAACCGGAGCGGGACGCGGTATCGGAAAAGCGACCGCAATTCTTTTCGCCCATGAGGGAGCGAATCTCATCCTGGTGTCCCGCACCGAATCGGAACTTGACGAAACCGCCGCAATCTGTCGCAGGGACGGCAATACGGTCTTTGCCTCCGTTGTTGATGTCTCCAAACAGACCGAGATCGACCGGTTGTTTAATGCAATCGCCGACAGGTTTTCACACATTGACATTCTGGTCAACAACGCCGCGCGTTTCGATGCCGGTTTGATGCGTGACTATGATATCGAAGATTTTCGATTGATGATCGATACTAATGTCCTGGGGCCGTTTTATCTCGCACAGAAATTTGGCGCCTTGACCAATCATGAAACAGGCGGATCGATTGTCAACTTAGCGTGGTTTTCCGGTTGTTTCGACGTCGAGAAATTTCCCGGTTTCGGGGCGTACAATATCACCAAGTACGGACTGTGGGGGCTGACAGAAATTCTGGCGCTGGAAAACAAAGATCGAAACATTCGCGTCAATCAGGTCTCCCCGTCGGGAGTCGACACGGCCATGTTCAAAAAAGCCGTCCCGCCCGAAGTAAAAGCCGACCTTTCACCCGACGACGTCGCCGACCACATTCTCTATCTGGCGGGGCCGGACTCGGGCGATTTGACTGGTTTTAATTTGATGATATCGGAGCCGTCGCAGTGAGAGAATCACCGGACCTTGAAAGATCCGAAAAACTTCCGCCGCAATACCGCTATGTCAATATTTCCGTTTTCTGGATTTTCTATTTTCGTTATGTGATCAAAGCTCTCTATCGCCTTCGTGTGCCGCATGAAGCGGTGACGGCCCTGTCGATTCTGTTCGGGCTTTTATCCGCGTATTGTTTTTTCATCGGTCATGTTATTCTCGCGGTAGTCGCTATTCATCTCAAGGACGTTTTCGACGCCTCCGACGGCGCACTGGCGCGCCTCACCGGACGCGGGCATCTGATCGGTCGCTATCTCGATTCGATCGGCGATTTTTTTGTCCTGACCCTGATCATGATCGCAATCGGCGCACAGGCGGCACAAAACGGATTGACGGGGTATTATCTCTGGGCAATTGCGGCGATTATTTCGACGTTTTTGCAATGTTCGTTTTTTAATTTCTATCAACTGGGATACGTGGCCGCGTTCGGGATCGACACGCTGTCATCCCGTCAGGATGAGCGGGCACGCGATGATTTGCAGAGACAATCGTATTCCTTATTCGGTAAAATGGTGCTAAAGGCACTTCGGTTGTCGTATCTTGTCGTTTTCAGTTGGCAGGACAAACTGGTCGCTGTCGTGGATAACGCCATGATGCGCGACAACCCCGTTCACGACGACCGGATTCGGTACGGCAGTCATTATTTGATGACCATGCAATCGGCGTTGTGTTTCGGCACGCACATTTTCGTGATTATCATCAGTGCCCTTATCGGCAGGCCGCAACTGGCGCTGATTTTTATCAGCACCGCAATGAACCTTTATCTTATTTTCGTGTTATATCTTCGGAAACGATATTATCGACGGGTATCGTCAGAGACGGCCGTGCATACCGCCGTCACGGCGAAACGAACGGGAATGAAATCGTGAAAACATCAATAACCAGACGGGTGACATTCAGCGCCGGACACCGACTGTACAATCCGGTGTTCGACGATGAGAAAAACCGCGAGGTATTCGGCGACTGCGCCAATACGAACGGCCACGGCCACAACTACACGCTGGAAGTGACCGTCACCGGAGAAATCGATCCCGAAACCGGGATGGTGATCAATCTCAAGGACATGAAACGGATCATAACCGAACAGGTCATCGCCAAAGTGGATCATAAAAATCTCAATCTCGACGTCGCTTTCATGCAGGGAATCATCCCGACCACGGAAAACTTCGCGCACAAAATCTGGGATATTCTGG
>CAZVNK010000352.1:0-3445 GCA_964628115.1 uncultured Ignavibacteriaceae bacterium
AGCATGATATCGCCGAGGATTAATATACTTGCTTTTCCGATATTTGATGTTATTTTGTTAATTCTGTCCGATTTAATGGGCATAATATAAACTCTGTCTAAAGGCAATTGTGTTTTTGCCAATATATTGAAGGGTGTCCCGTTTTTCAAGATAATTGAAGGAGCTTTTTATGAATATGAAGCCGCAAAGGCTGAACATCGAAATCGGCGAGAAGGAAGCCGAGGGTATTTACGC
This sequence comes from uncultured Ignavibacteriaceae bacterium, assembly GCA_964628115.1. GTDB lineage: Bacteria > Zixibacteria > MSB-5A5 > GN15 > PGXB01 > JAFGAL01. The sequence goes on from CAZVNK010000352.1 coordinate 235, forward strand.
CAACCTGGCGATGATTGCCCATTCTCCGACCGAAATCATATTGGATTTCGCGCGTATCATGCCGGGTGCGCCGAAAACCCGGGTGCAGGCGCGGGTAATCATGACTCCGGCCCACGCCAAAATGCTGTTGAAAACGCTTCAGGAAAACCTGAAAAAATACGAAAAGCAATTCGGCGAAATCAAAATCCAGGGCGGCCCGGATGCCATGCAGGGAAAAAGCATCGGATTCGAAACGTCCGGAACCGATGAGGAACAGAAGGATGGCTAAAGGATATTTCGCATTCGTGTTGCATAATCATCTACCGTACGTTCTCGCGCACGGACGCTGGCCGCATGGAATGGACTGGCTTTCGGAAGCGGCGGGCGAAACGTACATGCAACTTCTCCGCGTTATGTGGGAGATGATCGAGCAGGGGTACAAACCCAAATTGACCGTTGATATTTCGCCGGTTTTGTGTGAGCAGTTGGCCGATCATACGTTCAAAGAGGAATTCACGACGTATCTCACGCAGAAAATCGAGGCGGCCGAAAACGACATCGCCGAATTCGAAAAATACAAACAACCCAACATGCTGGCCAATGCCAAAATGTGGGTCGAGTTTTACAGCAAAACGCTGAAAAGTTTCAACGCCATCGATCAGGATATTATCGGGCAGTTTCGCAAATTGTAGGATGACGGCTATCTTGAAATCATGACTTGCGGTGCGACGCACGGTTATATGCCACTGCTGTCCCGCGATGAGACGGTACAGGCGCAGGTCAAGGCGGCGGTGAAAAATTACGAAAAACATTTCCACCGCAAACCGCGCGGAACCTGGCTTCCGGAATGCGCCTATCGTCCGCGGTACCCGTGGTCGCCGCCGCTTCCGATCGACGGTTCGGATGAGGCATATCCGCGCAAGGGCGTCGATGAATTTCTCTCCGAAAACGGTATCGAATTTTTCATCGTCGACAGCCACCTGCTCAAGGGTGGTCGGTCGATCGGTGTGTATCTCGACCGTTTCGAGGCGCTCAAACGTCTCTGGGGACAATTCGAGAAAGACTACAAGCCACGCGAAGAGGACACCGCGAAAACGCCGCGCGAGGTGTATTTGGTGTCGTCGGCGGTGGAAGGCAAGAAGCCGACCGCGATTTTCACCCGCGATCCCGATACCGGGCTTTTGGTCTGGTCGGGCGAGCATGGATATCCCGGCGACGGTCACTATCTTGATTTCCACAAGAAACGTTTCCCCGGCGGCAATCGCTACTGGGCGGTGACATCGGCCAAGTCCGATCTGGCCGACAAGGTGGAATACAATGCCGAGGGAGCGATCGCGCGTCTTCCGGAAAACTCCGATCACTTCGTCGGAAAGATTCAGGAAATTATCGACGCATATCATGCGGAATCGGGCCGTGAGGGTATCCTGATGGCGCCGTTCGATGCCGAATTGTTCGGGCACTGGTGGTTCGAGGGGCCGGAGTTCCTCAAGCAGGTTATCATGAAGATTCATGACAATCCCGACGTCGATCTGACTTTTCTCAGCGAACATCTGGATCGGACACAGCCGATCGACGTGATTTCCATTCCGGAAGGAAGCTGGGGCGAGGGGGGACATCATTATATCTGGCTTAACAAGGAAAATGAGTGGACCTGGAAATACATTTATACCGCCGAGAAAAAAATGTGCGAACTGGCGCGTCATTACGAGGCCAATAAAAGCACGATCAACCATGCGCTGGTCGATGTCATGAAACAGGCGGCGCGTGAATTGATGCTGTTGGTGGCGTCCGACTGGCAGTTCTTGATCTCGACCTGGGCGGCGCGCGATTATGCCGAACTTCGATTGAGCGAGCACTATGCCGATTTCAAACGGCTGACCGAGATGGCCGACCGGATGATCGGTGGAGCGGGGATGTCGGACGGTGATCGGGAGTTTTACAACGACTGCCGTCAGCGCGACACGCTGTTCGATGAAATCGAATTGGAATGGTTTGCACGGGTGGAATACCCGGCGTAAGCAGAACGATAGATTTCTTTAGATGTAAGTACAAGGCGGGAGCGGTCTCCCGCCTTTTTTTGTGAGTCGCGGTGCCGAGTGATGCGCCGGTGATTGTAGGTCGCGGTTCCGAATTACGCGCCAGCGTCATGAGCAACCCGACTATTGTTGTCGAACAAAAGAGATTGTTATGTCCATTAATCCCACCGCAAGCGGCGGGGCACCACGAAGTCTTTTCTGTCATTGCGAGCGTAGCGAAGCAATCTCCATCGTCCGAGATTGCTTCGTCGCGTTCGCTCCTCGCAATGACTTTGCCTGACATTTCGTATGAGAAAAAGCGGTTGGGATGCAAAACCAAACCGTCCGACAGCAGAGCTGTCGGTTACCGGGTTGTGACCCTGCGAATGCATGTCTAAAAGAAGACCGTCGGGTCACACTCATGGCTCTGCCATAACCAAGACCCGACGGAAAATAAATAAATAAAGTGTTTACTCTTTAACATTAAGAATATTATATTAAACTATCAGAAAAAATCATTTTACTATAACACTCATTGTATGAAACCTGAAACGTACAGGACTTGGAGTATCGTAGTCGGGCTGTTAGGTGTCGGCGTTACTCTTTATATTTCTCTATCCAAATCCGACACCGAATTAGATATTAATTCCAATCAGCATGATATTAATGTTGAGTATACTCAGAAAGTGGTATTGGAGCCGATGGTGTTTTCGCTTGAGAATGGTATTAGCAATAAGACCATTGGCAACGGTGAACTTGAAATCGTGTTTACCAGATATGTCCCCACGTTTGGAGAGGCATATAATAACTATGTAGATGGAAAACGAAAACAAAACTACGGTATAATCCAGATTAGGGGAAGTAATGGGATTATCCTGAAACAATTTCGTCCGTATATTGGACAAATCGAACGATTGGCATATAGCAATAGACTGTATATAATCGAAATCCTCGGAAAAGACCCTTCAGAGAGAATTGATTGGGTTAAATTAACAGTATTTGAAGATTGATAAAAATTGAGTTATATCGAAATCTGCGAAAAAGCCTTAACAATTTCCCTGCGTTTATATGAAAAGACGGGCGGTTCGCGAACCACCCCTACGGCTTAAAAAAGGTTTATGTGTACCAAACAGGCCTCAGCCTGTGATCGGCGGGTCCTCAGACCCGCTGTGCGAATCCCGCACTTTTTTTATTGCATAAAATCCTATAAACCCTGC
>CAZVNK010000353.1:0-3114 GCA_964628115.1 uncultured Ignavibacteriaceae bacterium
CGAAGCACTGATTTCTTCGACGTCGAAAAATATCCCGAAATCACATTCGTCAGCAGTAAGATCGAAAAGACCGACGACGGTCTGATCGCGCACGGTAAACTCACCATGCACGGTGTCACGAAAGTCATTGCCATCCCGTTTGAAATCGCCGGTCCGATTGCCGGCCCGTGGGGAAAAACCCGCATGGGTGTCGAGGCCTCGATCACCATTGATCGCAAGGATTTCGGAATCACCTGGAACAAGCTTCTCGATTCCGGCGGCCTGACCGTCGGCAATGAAGTGAAAATCGAATTGAATATCGAGGCGATCGCGGGCTGACCGCCTCACCCAATCACATGCCGGGGCGCCTACGCCGCCCCCGGCATCGTTTCGGGATTAAAAATCGGCGGATTTGTCCCGCAGATGTATTCCCTCGGTATACAATTTCAAATACCGATTCTCGATCTCACGGTTTTCCGCCTGCGCGCGAATAATATCCCTCTGCGATACCAGCCCGATCAACGCGTCGCCGTCCACGATGGGGACGTGGCGAATCCAGTTTTTGTCCATGATTCCGGCGATATACGTCAGATCGTCATCCAAAAAACCGAGTATCAGCGCCGTCGTCATCACGTCGCTGATTTTGAGATCATGATACTGCCCTCCGGTCTCATGAATTCTCCGGAAAATGTCCTTGTCGCTGATGATGCCGACCAATTGATCCTCACCGTCGATAATCGGCAAACAGCCGATATTTTTGGTAATCAGCAGATTCATCGCTTCGTCAATCGACATATCCGGGCGGGCCGTAATCAAATCCTTCTTGTTGTCTTTCAACAGGGTTTTGACAAGCATACTATTCCCCTATGTATATTTATAAGATGAGTTTTCGCGATAACACCGGAATCCGTTATAAAATAACCCTATGGACTCGATAAAACAAGAAAAAGATGATCGTATTAGTCTTTGAATATTTTGCCGAAAATCGCCGATTTGTCGCTATCGGCCATTGACAGCGCGTATTTTTCGTACATTGTTGACCTTGTATGTACAAGGGATTAAATCAAAATCCGGAATGGGGCTTATTATTTTAACACATGAGGTTACATCATGGAAAATATGCATGAAGTTTTTAATGAAACCAATTTGAACCTCGGCAAATTCATCAAGGAATTTCCCCGGGAAATGAAAGCCTTTGGCGGCATGATGGAAGCCATTGAGGCGCCCGGCGCACTCGACGGCAAACAGAAAGAACTGATCGCCATCGCGCTTTCCATCTGCGCTCACTGCAAATGGTGTATCGCCTACCACGTCGGCCAGGCGCTCAAACAGGGCGCAACCCGCAAGGAAATCACCGAAGCCGGATGGGTGGCGGTTCTCATGGGTGGCGGCCCGTCGCTGATGTATTTCCAATTGCTTGAAAAGGCTCTTGATGATTTCGAGGCCGAAAAGAAATAAACAACCGGAACCGTTCACGGGCCGGCCAAAACCGGCCCGTTTTTTTGCCATGAAAAAACCTGACGGCGCTAGACCGTCAGGTCGGTAAAACTGTTGGGATTTACTTAACAACGCCCAACATTTATAACCAGTTGGACCTGCTAAGTAGCAGTCACCTCACATAAATTTGTTTTCAAAATAGACCACCTCCTTTCCTGTGTACTTATAATTTCGGCCGTTTTTGCATTTTACGCAAGTAAAAATTGACGTTATAAATAAACGACCATAATTATCTTCTTTAAATAGCACCTTCCACACGAAGACATATCTTTGTAAGTATCAATACCTTAAGAAGATTACGCGCATCTTTTGTTAAAAAGATGTAAACAACATGAAACAATAATCATACAATACGCGTCATATTACATATAATACGTTACATAATGACATGTTATATTTATACTGAATAAAAAATTCAATACTTTCGGAGATAGCTGTGAATGAATTAAAAAACAATCTCAGGCGGCTTCGCTTCAATGCGAATGAAATGACCCAGCAGGAGCTTGCCGACAAACTTCAGGTTTCCCGCCAAACCATTTACGCCATTGAAAAGGGTAAATTCAATCCTTCGGTCAGACTGGCCATTCACATGGCGGAGTTGTTCGGCGTTGCTGTTGAAGATATTTTTTATTTCAATCGAGAGGGATAGTCGCATGAATACGATCGCGTCAAAAAAACCGAAGGAAATAACCACGCGTATTTCCTATGTTTCGGCCCTGATTTGGGCGGGCACGGGCATTCTTCTGGTGGTCGGATCGGCATTCACCACCACGCCTCTGTTTAAGCATTCGCCTTTGGTGCCGTTATATGCCATTCTGGGTTTCGCCTGGTGTTTTATCAACGCGAGAAAGCGTAAACGGCGCGCCCTGGATGAAATGGAAACCCAATTGTTCATGAGAATCGACAACATCACCATTCTCTGGTTCGGCTTGCTTCTGATCGCCTACACCATATTTGCCAAATTCAACGAATGGCTTGGATTCGCCGACGGCTTTGCGGGTTTTATCGGGCAGAACTGGGCGCCGCTGTCTCTTTTTGTCATCATCATCACCCAGTCGATAATCGGGCTGACACTGTTCAGAACCACGGCGACCGATCAGAATTGATCCCGAACCGCACGGACTATTACGCCGCCCGTTCTTTCTCATCGCGATGGGCGGCGAACAATTTTGATCGACAGCCGTAATATATTCTGAATGCCATAAAGGAGTGTTGGTATGACCGCGTTGATTCTCGGGTGTATTCTGCTTTTTTTGTGCTGGCCGCTGGCCTTGCTGGCGCTGGTATTGTATCCGTTTGTCTGGCTGTTATTATTACCGTTTCGACTGCTCGGCATCGCGGTCGACGGCGTTCTGGAGTTGATTAAAAGTCTTATCACCCTGCCGGCGCGAATTCTTCGCGGCGGGCATTAACCTGTTCGGAAAGCGAAGATTTCCTCGATTGACGGCTGGTGATAATGCCAGGCCTTTGCCATCAGGCTGTAATCGAAGATAAATCCGCAGGTCTCCAGGACGGTCATCAACGCCGTAACGTCAACCTCTCCCTTGTGCGACAGCGACGCCGGATTCACGAACAGCATCCTGTCCCGGCGCAAAATTCGTCGCATCTCCGTAAACAGTTCATGCCAGTCTTCGATAA
>CAZVNK010000353.1:3124-3442 GCA_964628115.1 uncultured Ignavibacteriaceae bacterium
CTTTGATCCGGGGCAGTCTCAAGCGACCGTCGGTTTCTCGTAGCGTCACGCGCCCGGCATGTTCGCATTGAGCCAGACGATTTTTCAGCTCCTGTAAATTCCCGGCTCTTTTATCGACCGCGATGATTTCTCCGTCCGGCGCCACGGTACCGGCCAGAGGAAGAACGTACCCACCGATGCCGCACCCGAAATCGAGAACGCGATGCCCGGGTTTCACTCCCAGTTTCCGCATCAACTCAGCGCCGGGGTGATTAAACCATTCGGCGCTTTCCCGGTCCTTTTGTGATGACATGGAATTTATCCGTTCTCCGATGTTAT
>CAZVNK010000354.1:0-3437 GCA_964628115.1 uncultured Ignavibacteriaceae bacterium
GACGGTTAATGTCGGCCAGGATGTCACCCATATATTCATCCGGGGTCTTGATCTAAATTTTCATGACAGGTTCCAAAAGCTGTGGCCCGGTTCGGTGAATGATTTCCTTCAAGGCTCTCGTCGTGCAGATACGAAAAGCCATCTCACTGGAATCAACGTCATGGTACGAACCGTCAATGAGGACGAATTTCAAGTCGACCATGGGGAAACCGGCCAGAAGGCCTTTTTGCGCAGACTCACGAAATCCTTTTTCGATTCCGGGGATATACTCTTTGGGAATATGCCCGCCGATGATACGATTGACGAATTCAATCCCCTTGCCGGGATTGGGTTCCAGGCGAAATTCGATATGGGCGAATTGTCCCCTGCCACCGGTCTGTTTTTTATACTTATAATTGTGTCGAAATTCAGTTGTAATCGTTTCCCGATATGCGACTGCCGGTTCTCCGACTTTAACATCAACGTTGTGTTCTGTTTTCAGACGGTCGACGATCACTTCCAGGTGCAGTTCACCCATGCCCGATATAATGGTCTCTTCGGTTTCCTCATCGAATTTGGTGGTGAAGGAGGGATCTTCGAGCGCTATTTTGTTCAGCGCAATTCCCAATTTATCCCGATCCTTCTTGTTTTCCGGCTCAATATGCAAATCAAGAACCGTTTCCGGATAGTGAATGTTTTCCAGGATGATCGGATCGTCTTCAATGCAAAGGGTATCACCAGTGGTTGTCGATTTCATTCCGATCAGGGCGGCAATGTCGCCGGCGTTTATTTCGGTGAGTTCCTTGCGACTGCCCGCATGGATACGCATTATCCGCCCGATTCGTTCGCGTTTACCCTTGGTCGAATTAAAGACATAACTTCCGGCTTTGACCTTACCCGAATAAACCCTGATAAATGTCTGCTGACCGACATAAGGGTCGTTGATAATCTTGAATGCCAGGGCGGAAAACGGTCTTTTTGTCGATGGTCGACGAGAGATGGTCGCTTCCGGATCGGTGACCTTGACCCCACGGACGATACCCCGGTCGATCGGTGATGGCAGGTAATCGGTAACAGCATCAAGAAGGAGTTGTATTCCCTTGTTCTTGAAGGCCGATCCGCAAAACACCGGTGTGATGCAAATCCCCAGAACGGCCGAACGCGCGGCACTAATAATATCGGCAGGCGTGATTTCCTCTTCGTTGAGGTATTTTTGCATCAGGTTGTCATCATAATCGGCCAGGGTCGAAATCAAATTGTCGTGCAGTTCCCGGGCTTTGGGAATCAAATCTTCCGGAATATCTTTTTCGACGCGCTGGAGCCGATCATAATAGGTTGCTTTCATCGTCACCAAATCGACGATTCCCTCGAAATTCTCCTCCTCACCGATCGGTATTTGGAACGGGATGGCATTGGCTCCCAGCATCTCATTCATCATCTCGATAGTGCGGAACAGGTCGGCGCCCGTACGATCCATCTTGTTGACAAAGGCGATTCGCGGCACGATGTATCGGTCGGCCTGATGCCAGACCGTTTCGCTCTGAGGTTCCACTCCGCCGACGGCGCAAAAAACCATGACGATGCCATCCAGTACCCGCAGGGAGCGTTCCACTTCAAGCGTAAAGTCAATATGCCCGGGAGTATCGATGATATTGATCTGATGGTTGTTCCAGTCTGTCGTGATAGCGGCCGATGAGATGGTGATTCCGCGTTCCTGCTCCTGTTTCATGAAATCCATCACAGCCTGACCGTTATGGACCTCCCCGAGCTTGTGTATCATCCCGGTGAAAAAGAGGATGCGTTCCGTTGTCGTTGTCTTGCCGGCGTCGATATGGGCGACGATGCCGATGTTTCTGATTTTCAATATCCTTGCCTGATCCACTTTTTCAATCCTTAAATATTTGATTGGTTACAACACAAAAGGAGACCGGCGAAGATAAGCAATAATCTTCAAAGGTCAAGAACTATCTTTCGTCCCAAACGCCCGGGTTGCCCGCCTTTTGGGTGAAATGTTGAAAAGGCCCTCAGGCTGTCATCGCGGGCGAATCCGCCACAGGCGGATGAGGCGTGGCGATCGGAAAGAATTTGGTTGCCATGCGATTTCATATGGCGTACATATCGTTAAGATTACAATTTATATACGGCAGGATTCGCAATGAAACTACCATCAATCGCACAGACCTGGGCTGAGTATATTCGGACATTTCGGCGCTTTCCATTGACACTGATCAGCGCCGTGATCGGGACTATCGTGGCTATCATTCTGGCCGAACACGAGGCGGCCTCCGAGCCGTCGCATCTTTACCATATTCTCCTGTCGACCATTGTGGCGCTTCCCCTGTTGACCGCTCTGAAACTGGCGGTCGAAAGAGAAGAGGCCAACCCCGGCCGTGGCTGGGCTCTGCAGGCAATCGGAGTTGCCCTGCTCGTGGTATACGCCTGTATCGTTCCGGCCGATTTGTCCCACGCACCATTGTTTCATCTCTTTCGGTTTTTTGCTTTTACGATCGGTTGTTGTCTGCTTCTTTCGTTTTTGCCATTCCGGCATAAAGGACAAGACAACGGTTTCTGGCAGTTCAACAAAACAATCGTCTATCGCGTAATACTGGCGGGAGCGTTTGCCGTCGTTCTTTTCTCCGGCCTGGGATTGGCATTGGCCGCGCTCGAAAACCTTTTCGGCATGGAGATCCCGTCGGAACGATATTTCGAGCTGTGGATACTGATACTGGGGCTTTTTGCCGTCCCGTTTATCCTTTCAGGCATACCGGAGAATATAAGCGAACGTGACGAGGTGGCGGATTATCCCCGGTCGCTGAGAGTTTTCGGGCAATATGTTCTTGCCCCCCTTGTGCTGGTTTATTTTGTGATTCTCTACGCCTACATCGCTAAAATCATCATCATCTGGAACTGGCCCCAGGGGTGGGTGGGGCGGCTTATTATTGGATTTTCAGCGACCGGCATCCTGGCATTGTTCGTGCTCGATCCGATCCGCGAAAAACTGGAAACCCTCTGGATAAAAAGAGCCTCGCGCTGGTATTACCTGATTCTTCTTCCCCTGATTGTCGTCTTGTTTTTGGCCCTCTGGCGGCGAATTTCCGAATACGGTCTCACCGAGGACAGATATTTGGGATTGACGATCGGTGTCTGGCTCGTGTTCACCTCGGGGTATTTCCTGCTCAGCCGTTCCAAAAGCATCAAAATAATCCCGGCCTCTCTTTGCGTTTTAACATTTCTGATTTCCGTCGGTCCCTGGGGGATGTTTTCGCTTTCGGAACAGAGCCAGATACGGCGGTTGAAAGAGATGCTGGTAGCCGATTCGATTTTGGTGAATGGTACGGTGCAGAAATCGCCATCGCCGGTATCCGACGATCACGAAGTGCAGATTAGTGCGATACTTTCCTATTTACATCAGGTGCATGGTTATTCCAAAATAGAGCCATGGTTTGCCGAGACTCTCC
>CAZVNK010000355.1:0-3435 GCA_964628115.1 uncultured Ignavibacteriaceae bacterium
AAAAAACAAATAATTCTGCCACAATTAATATTTTGAAAACTTGAGCACTTTCAATCTCGTGCTGGGGCCGGGATCGGTGGTCGAACTCGACAAGCTGGTCGGTGAACCGGTCGACCTGCTGGTAAACCAGAAAATCGTGGCGCGCGGCGAAGTGGTGGTCGTTGACGAAAACTTCGGCCTGCGTATCACGCAACTGGTGTCACCGGAAGAAAGAGTGAAGAACCTGCAATGAAGCGAAAAACGAAACGTACCCTGATTGCCCTGTTCATCATCCTGGTGGTCTCATCGGCGTTGATGCTGACCCTGTTCGGTGATGTCAAGGCCAACCGAACGTCGGATGCGCCTTCCGCCGAAACGCTCTTCACGCAGGATGCGGGAGAGAACGCGGGCGAAGGAATAACCGGACTGGCCGACGGGGAATCGATCACGATGTCGCTGGTCAAACTGATTCTGGCGCTGGTAGTGGTCGTCGTGGCCATCTACGGCTTTCTGTACCTGTTGCGTCGAATGATGGGACCGAAGTTTTCCGGCAGTCGCAACGGTAGCATGATCGAAGTGCTGGAAACGGTGTACGTGGCGCAGAAGCGATCGATTTCGCTGGTGCGCTTTCATGATCGCGCGGTGCTGGTCGGTATCGGCGACAATGGCGTGCAACCGCTGGCGGAAATGTCCGCCGAAGAGACCGCCAAAGCGATTGCGGCGAATGCCGAAGCGAAACCGGTCACCGGTTTCAAAAACGTGCTCAGCGACGCGCGCGACAAGCTGAAAACCTGGAATATGGTTGGCGGCAACAGGCGGACCAAAGCAAGCGGTAGTGTGGAAAAGCCACAGACCGCCTGATACAATTTACCGCCTGACATGGAGTCGGGCCGAATAGGATTGAACGGTTTCATAGGATATGAAAAAGAAAATCGTCTATACGCTTATCGTCTCTCTGGCCGTCCTGCTGACGGCATCGGCCGCACAGGCCCAGGCCATTCCCAAACTCTCGGTTGAAATCGGAGACGCGGAAACTCCCGGTGATCTCTCGGTTACTCTGCAAATCGTCCTGCTGATGACCGTGCTGACCCTGGCCCCGTCGATCATTTTGATGGTCACGTCGTTTATCCGGCTGGTGGTGGTGCTCGGTTTTTTACGTCAGGCCATGGGAACTCAGCAGTTGCCTCCCAATCAATTGCTTTTGTCGCTGGCGCTGATATTGACCTTTTTTATCGTCAGCCCGGTGGTGAACCAGGCGTACAACGACGGTCTCAAGCCGTATCTCGCCGAGGAAATCAGCAAGGAAGAGGCGTTTGACAAGGGAATCAAACCGTTCAAGGAATTCATGCTTACCCAAACCCGCGAGAAGGACCTGGCGCTATTTGTCAATATCTCCGGAATGGAGCGGCCGGAATCTCCCGATGATATCCCCCTGCACGTATTGATACCGGGATTCGTTTTGTCGGAACTGCGCACCGGTTTCCAGATCGCGTTTCTGGTATTCGTCCCGTTTCTGATCATCGACATGATCGTGGCATCGGTGTTGATGTCGATGGGAATGATGATGTTGCCGCCGATGATTGTGGCGCTTCCGTTTAAAATTCTGCTGTTCGTGCTGGTCGACGGCTGGTATTTGCTGGTCAAATCGCTGGTGGAATCGTTTAATTAGGAAAGGCGGTGGAGCATGACGTCGGAACTGGTAATTACCATAGGCCGTGAGGCCATCATGATGATGCTGATGATATCGGCCCCGATGCTTCTGGCCGGATTGGTGGTCGGTTTGGTCATATCCATCCTTCAGGCCATCACCCAGATTCAAGAAATGACCCTGACGTTTATTCCGAAAATCGCGGCGGTGGCCATATCACTGCTGGTCTTTTTGCCGTGGATAATCAACACGATGGTGGCGTTCACGTCACGTCTTTACGGAGTCATCTCAACGCTATGATACACCTCTGCTTGAAAAACTTTCCGGCTCTCTGGTCAAACTTTTCTCATTGTTTCATTTCTGAACGATTTTCGGCTTTTGCGCGAATAACGCAAAGCACCATCTAATAACAACTTACAGCCATTTTTTCGCCGATTTGCGGGTTGGCACAGGACTTGATTAAAGGTCTATACGAATAACCCGTACTGTAGGCAGGAAGAAGTTGTTTGAGTTTGTAACATTCAGCGCCGAGAAGCTCCAGACCTTTCTTCTGGTCATTTTGCGAACCAGCGGCCTGTTTCTATTGGCTCCGGTTTTCTCCCATAGTTCCATTCCGGTTTTAATCAAGGCCGGTTTTGCGATTATGCTGGCGATTTTACTGGTTCCGGTGGCGTCGCATACCCCGCTTCCCCAAGTCGAATCGATTTGGCAGTTGGCCCTGTTTGCGGCCAAGGAGATGTTGATCGGCGTTATCATCGGGCTGTTTTTCTCGCTGGTGTTTTACGCGGTTCGCATTACCGGAAACGTGGTCGGGTATCAGGTCGGCCTGTTTATGGCCAACATCTTCGATCCCAACTCCGGCACGCAGTTCTCGCTGGTGAGCGAAATCTATTATCTGCTGGCCCTGATGCTGTTTATCGCGGTCGACGGGCATCACGCGGTGATATCGGCCCTTGCCGACAGCTACAAACTCATCCCGGTCGGCGTGTTCAATTTCAACGGCGGCGCCGGCGAATTGCTGATCAAGTTCTCGGCCTTCGTATTCTCGGCCGCGATCAAAATCGGTGCTCCGGTCATTATCACCCTGTTTATCACCGAGGTGGCTCTGGGGGTGGTGGCGCGCACCGTGCCCCAGATGAACATCTTCCTGGTCGGGATACCCCTGAAAATCGGCGTGGGCCTGCTGGTAATGGCGACCGCCCTGCCGGTCTTCCGGTACATGATCGGACAAACCATCTGCTATTTGGATAGAGAAGTACTGACGGTGCTTGCAAGCATCGGCACAACCTGATAGGAACGTATGGCGGAAGAACAATTCCAGGAACGAACGGAGAAGGCAACTCCACGACGACGGCAAAAGGCCCGCGAAGAAGGACGGGTCGCCCGGTCGCAGGAGTTGAACTCGGCGGTGATGCTGTGTCTCGGCGCGCTGACGTTGTATTTTATCGGCCCCCTGCTGATCGACCAGCTGGAGAGCTTCATGACGTTCAGTTTCACCGAGGCGCCGAGCATGACGGTTACCACCGACTCGCTGGTGGCGTTTTTCTCGTCCAAGATTCTGACCTTCTTCGCCATGATGGGCCCGATCATGATCATTCTCGTGATGGTGGCGTACGGCGTCAATGTCCTGCAGGTGGGAATACTCTTTACGGGCAAACCGATCGAACCGAAACTGGACAAGCTTAATTTCGCGAACGGACTGAAACGGCTCTTTTCCACCCGCTCGCTGTTTATCCTGGCGCGCGACGTTATCAAGCTGATCCTGATCGCCTTTGTCGGTTACAAGGTCGTTGTCTCGCAACTCGACG
>CAZVNK010000356.1:0-3419 GCA_964628115.1 uncultured Ignavibacteriaceae bacterium
GAGATGAAACAGCTTCTTCAGGCTAAAATCGATCGCCGGAGCGGATATGATTATCGCGAGCGGCAACAGCAGTTCTTTGAGGGAGAATTTGTCGGAGTATACCAGTTTGCCGTTGACCCTTCGCAGAAGAAACAGATACCCCAGTAAAAGCGCCACCGCAAAACCGGGGAGAAGATACAGCACCGCGCGGTAGACGTCGAGATCGCACAATTCCGCCGACACGATCAACGCCGGACTCAGCGGATAGATCAGGATAAACAAATGACGAAACCAGTTGTTGATCGACGCCATCAACTGCCCCGGGACTCCCTCGCCGCCTTTTTCCAGAATCGGCGCCGACAACAACGCGCCGCCCGGCATCGGAAGCAGGCCCATCAAGGCCGCCGAAAAGGCGAGAAGATACCGCCGTCGAATCCGCACGTTGGCAACCAGACTGTCGATCTGGCCGCTGGCCTTCATGGTCCCGCCGAGAACCGGAATAATACCCATTGCCAGCGCCAGAAGGATTATCGAGGGATCGGTCAGAGTCAGGACAACCCGCTCCAGCACGATATCGGGAGAGAGGGTGAAGAATCCCAGAATCAATGCGCCGCAGACAAGTCCCAGAGGAAGACTCTTTTTGGAGATCAGTAGAATCCCCGCCAGTGAAATCAAAAAGCCGAGCCAGGTCATGGGTATATGTATAGCCGATTGTCGTTTGTTGTCAAGTGAACCGTTGGAATCCCATAAAAAAAGGCAGTCATAACACGACTGCCTTTTTCAAGAATACCTTAACGATCAGGGGCATAAAGGATCAGGCCCCAACGGTGAGCCATAGAGATAGTCGATGAGATACAGCACGTCAAGCAGGTTGACGTTTTCATCGGCATTGGCGTCACCCGATTCAAGCGGATCGGGAGCCGGCCCTTTCGGGCTTCCGTACAAATAGGATATCACGTGTAAGACATCAAGCAAGTTGACGTTTTCATCACCGTTGGCGTCGCCGCACACATACGGTACACCCGGTAGCGACACGACTCCGAAATCAAGCTCCGGCGTGTAATTCAGCACCGGGCCGTTAAAATAGGGAAGATGCGTCATATAGCCGTCAAGAATGATCGGCGCTTCCTGATCTTCGGTGGCCGACGCCGGAATGGTGAAATATAGCCTTAGTATTGCACCCGAACCGGCTTCCATGTCGGGAGTTGCACTCTCGGTATTATACAGCGTAAATGTGCTTCGCCGGAAATACGTATCCTGATGAATCTGTTCGACGTGGTCGAAATACTCCGTGCGACATCCGGCAACCGAAAACGAATCAAGTGTCAGATGCATCGTTCCATCGTATTCGACCGGGATTTTTATCTGGCGAATCGGGACGGTGTTACGCCCATTAATGACGACCTCAACCGTGGTGTTCGGCTCGCCGAAGGCATCGGGGCAGATCAGGGAATCTGCCAGCGCCGTGATATAATTGGTGGCGGTGTACAACCGCACGTCGGCTCCGGCGATTACCCTCAGTGAAACGTCGTAACGTCCGTTATCCTCGTACACATGCGTGGGTGACTGAACAAAGGCCGAATCGCCGTCGCCGAATGCCCAAGTCCAGGAATCCACGTCGAGCGTGCTGGCGCCGGTAAAATGGACCTCAAACGGCACGTCGCCCCAGTTAGTATCCACCGAAAACGACACCCCGCGATCCGGAATGATGTTCGAATGCAAATACTCGATCATGGGGTCGCATCCTTCCCAGTCGCAGTGGAGATTGTCGATCGTATACCACGAGTTCTGACTTCCGCCCCAGCCGTAATTCATGTGTACCTGGTCATACACGCCGGCTTCCAGCCATCCGTCGCAGACAATGGCATGACGGGATATCGTGTACAGCATCGGACGCGATGCATCGATTTCCGCCCGGATAATATCCGACCAGATCTGCACCGGGTAGGAACTGCGATATTCTCGTTCGATCTCATCCAGATACCGGAAATAACTCGGCAAAATCCATTCCACGTCGGTGGTATATGCGCCGGAACCGCACACGCCATAATCCATAGCGAATGCCACGCCGACTTCATAATTCAATTCCGCCAGCGCATTCTGTTCATCGGTGGTGCATCCGCCGTTGCAATTGTCGGGAATATTGGCCCAGTCATAGGCATCGGAAAAATCGGCGTAACAGGTTTGTCCCGCACTGCTTCCCTCACAGGAATTGTCGCCCGACCAGTAAAACGAACGCGCCCCCACGCCTTCCAGCGGCCACTGATAATACAGCATGATCTGGGCAACCGCCGTGGCAACGCATCCGACCACGCACCGACCGCCGTCGCCCAGCGGGCACAGCGCGTTATACGGCGAATTCTGATGCCAGGCGGAGGTCAATAACGGCCCGGCCATTGCGAATTCACCCGCATCCTTCGCGTCCAGACCTGCGGCAAACTGGTCTGATGATACGCTGTATTGATCCCAGGCCTGACGATGT
Source organism: uncultured Ignavibacteriaceae bacterium (assembly GCA_964628115.1). GTDB lineage: Bacteria > Zixibacteria > MSB-5A5 > GN15 > PGXB01 > JAFGAL01. The sequence continues at coordinate 2,462 of CAZVNK010000356.1, forward strand.
TCCGGTCCCAGCAGGACATTGCCTTTTTCAGGCTGAACGGCATCCATGGATCCGTAATTGCCGACATACAGACGCACCCGGTCTTGAATCACCTCGGCGATCATGGCCGAGAATCCCTCAGGATTGTCATAAATGAAATTCGATTCGTCCGAAAAGGCCTTGATCGGCGGAAGTTCCTTGAGAACCGGCACGATGACAAAACCGATCGGTGATATCTCGAAACATTTGGCCAGAAGCGTGTCGTTGAGCATGATATTCTCAACGGCGATGATTTCCGGGTGGGACGATCCTCCCCAGGAACCGTTATGATAGGTCCAGTAGGTCAGCCAGTTTTGGCAAACCTGTTCCATCTCATCGACTTTGGCTATTTCGGCTCGCACCGGTGCGACCGCGACAATGATGAGAATTAAAAAGATTGATAGGAGAGTGGCGTGTGTCTTGTGCATAGCATTCCCTTCAAGCGGGCGGTTAGAGGCAAAATGAGGGTCTTATTCTTCATACACAATATACGCGAAATCGGCGATTTGTCAAGAACTTGCATGGGGCCAAATTCGCTTTATTTACTGATTATTAACAGGTTAGGTGAGTCTTTGAAAGATAAATTATCAGTCCGAGGCACAAAAAGATGCCGGAGGTCGGAAAAGCTATTTATCGGTGGCATTTAACCTAACCGTTATTCTCCGTATTTCACCCATATAAATATTCCACTTATCAATACTCGATTTCCTGTAGTTGGTTATAAAAGGCGTATGCGTCCCCAAATATGCGGTTGCCATTAGAATAATGATTAATTATAGTGTAATAAATCAGCAATTTATAATAACAGGCATCCTGTTTTCTGATAAGGCTTTCGATTGTTATTTCAGATATTGTTTTTTTGTCGCATAACGGTTTTTAACCAAATCTGAGGAGATTCTCCCGTGTTTATTGTTTTGGTGGTTTATATTATCATATTGGC
>CAZVNK010000357.1:0-3417 GCA_964628115.1 uncultured Ignavibacteriaceae bacterium
AAGTGGAACATACGTTTCAGAATTTGCTCCAGACTTAATCCTTAATCCATTACTCCCTGACCCACCAAGAAAATACCCGGACCATCCGTTTACCGTACTGGTGGAGCTTAAAAACTTCGTGGAGAGGGCCGATGAAGTTGCACCGACAAAGAGGTTATATGAGGTGTTATTTGGGTAAATGTTGCTCCCAGAAACCGTCCAGGGGGATGTCCCCCCTCCTCCAGAAAGTTCCGTCTCAACGATATTTCCACTTGCATCAACACCTAAAAGGTAATTCGCAGTTCCTGAGAAACTTCCATCCCCGTACAAGTTGGCAAATAATCTCCCGTCACCCCTTACAGAAAATAGTTCATATCCGTTATACCTACCAACGTAAAGTGCCGCGTGTGCAGACGTGCTTCCGGCATTAATGGAAACACCATAACTCGTTTCTCCAGACGTGAATTTCCCGGCATACGACTGGTCAGTATTATTAACATTGAATTTTGTTCCTGAGACCGCATCTCCACCAACTCCAACATTTGAAGTGCTGTAATGAATCCCATAGGTATCGTTAATCCATTGTGTAGACCCTGCCGGCTGTGTCCAATTCCCCGTAGCATTAAGAAAGTATGTAGCCCCGTTATTGTTCCCCCCTGGTACAAGCGACCCGGCGCCGGCCACGACGTTTTCGCATCTTGACGCCACCTCGGTGTTGTCACGACAGATCGCGGAGCTGGGAATTTATCCGGCGGTCGATCCGCTCGATTCCACTTCGCGAATTCTTGATCCGAATATTGTCGGCGAGGAGCACTATAACGTGGCGCGTCAGGTTCAGTTGATTCTCCAGCGGTACAAAGACTTGCAGGATATTATCGCGATTCTGGGTATCGACGAGCTTTCGGAGGATGACAAACGGACCGTGTCGCGAGCGCGCAAGATTCAGAAATTCCTGTCGCAACCGTTCTTCGTGGCGGAAACCTTTACCGGAAAGCCCGGACGCTATGTCAAGCTCGAGGATACCATCAAGGGCTTCAAACGCCTGGCGGATGGCGAGTTCGACGATATTCCCGAGCAGGCGTTCTACATGGTCGGTGGTATTGACGAAGTGATGGCGAATTACGAGAATATGAAGTAACGGGCGGGAGCGAGATGTATACACTCTCCATAGTAACGCCTGAGAAAATCTTTTACGAAGCAGAAGTCACTTCGCTGGTGATTCCCGGTTCGGAAGGGTATTTGGGAGTTCTCAGCGATCATGCTCCGCTGATCACGGCGATCATTCCCGGAAAAGTGAAGGTTAAGGACACCGATGCCAAAGAGATCGACATGGCGGTGTCCTTCGGCTTTTTCGAGATTTCCTCCAATCATGCCACGCTTTTGGTTGATTCGGTCGAATTCCGCGACGAAATCGATTTGGAGCGGGCGCGGGAGGCTTTGGAACGCGCGAAACAGCGATTGGCGGACGCCGTCGGCGATATCGATCTCCCGCGTGCCCAGCGGGCCATGGCTCGGGCGAAGAATCGGATCCGAATTGCCGGGCGGGAAAACGAGTAAGCGATAAGGCGACGTGCGGCGTTTCCGGGGTGCCAGCCCGCGCCGCGCCGACCTCAATGGTTATTTGACCTTGACTTTATCGTGTACTTTTTTTACTTTCGCATTCTATGAATTTTGATTTACGTGAATTCAGTTCGTTTCCGGTTGAATTTGTACTGGAGTCGGAGGGAGACAATATTGAGGGGACCATTGAAGGGGTCACGTTTCGGGATGTGATCAGATTGAAGGTCCATCTGCAGAAGGTCAAGGAGGAGTATCTTCTGCACGGCCTGGTGACGGCCCCGGTCGACGTGGAATGTTCGCGATGTTTGGAGATGTACGAAAGCGACCTGGTCGCGGAAATGGACGTAGTGATTAAAACCGCCGAGGCGAAACCGATGCCGGCGTCCGATCGCGCGGAAGACTGCATTTATTTGAAACAAAACGAACATATTGTTGATTTAACTGATATGGTTCGGCAGGCGCTGACTTTGGCTCTGCCCATGAAACCGGTTTGCAACGAGGAGTGCAAGGGACTGTGTCCCAATTGCGGTGTGAATTTGAATGAGGAAACCTGCGACTGCAGTCCGGACGAAATAGATGAACGATGGGATGGTTTGAGAAACCTGTTGGAATAGTAGTATTAAACGAGTAGGTAAGGAATATGGCACTTCCAAAGAGAAGACATTCACGAGCACGGGGGCGAAAAAGAAGAACCCACTGGAAATTGTCCGCGCCGCAAATTATCGAATGCCCTAATTGTCATCAGGCAACCCTGCCGCACCATGTCTGCCCAAGTTGCGGATTTTACAAGGGCAGTGTGGTCATGACCCCGAAAGAAGCGTAATCCGGGTAGACGCGATTTATCGCCACATGGGCAAAGACGCGAACTATATGACGGTCGCGCTTGATGTCATGGGCGCCGACGCTTCGCCGGATTCCATCATTCAGGGTGGAATATGGGCGGCGCAGGAGCGTCCCGATGACGTGCGCGTGATACTGGTCGGCAAAACCGAGGTGGTCAATAATACCATCCAGGGGATGAAGAATCTTCCCGCCAACGTGGATTTTCAGGATGCCCCCCATTCGGTTGCCATGGCCGACACCCCGACCGAGGGAATTCGCAAGAAAACCTCTTCCATCGCCGTGGGGCTGATGATGCAGAAGAAGGGGAAAGCGGACGCCTTCGTTTCGGCCGGGAATACCGGGGCCGTAATGGCCTCGTCGATTCTGATTTTGGGCCGAATCGAAGGGGTCAATCGTCCCGCCATCGGCAGTTTTTTCCCGACGTCCACCGGCATCCCGACGCTGGTGCTGGACGTCGGCGCCAATGTCGAATGCAAACCGATGACGCTGTATCAATTTGGGTTGATGGGTTCGATTTATACCTCGCTTATGAGAGGGCGAACCTCTCCCAAAGTCGGGTTGTTGTCCATTGGAGAGGAAAAAAGCAAAGGCAATGAATTGATTTTTCAAACGCATGCCCTGTTCGAGAAATCGGATCTGAATTTTGTCGGAAACGTCGAGGGACGCGACGTGCTGACCGGAGAATTCGACGTGATTGTCACCGACGGATTCGTCGGCAATATCCTGCTGAAATTCGCGGAGTCGGTGGAGGGCTTTTTGACTTCATCCCTGCGGCGGCAGGTGTCGACCAATATTTTTTCACGGGTCGGCGCGGAACTGATGCGACCGTTCTTGAAACGACTGCGGCGTTCGTTCGATTATGCCGAAGCCGGAGGCGCTCCCCTGCTGGGCGTGGATGGCGTGTCGATTATCTGTCACGGTTCCTCGTCGCCCAAGGCGATTAAAAACGCGGTGTTGACGGCGGCCGAAATGGTGCGCCACAATGTTCCCGGCAATATCCGATCGGAGATGAACGGCGTAAGCAATGGTGTCAAC
>CAZVNK010000358.1:0-3413 GCA_964628115.1 uncultured Ignavibacteriaceae bacterium
CCAGAAGGCACCGTAAGAGGTGAAGGCGGTCATGCCGAAGGTGTTGCCCTTTTTCCATTCCATCAGTCCGGCGAAGACCTGGGCCAGTCCGCCGCAAAATATTCCCATACCCAAGATCATGCTTCCCAGCGGGAAAATACCGGCATTGTGGAAATTCAAAAGCACGGTTGTCATACCGAATCCCAGAAGTCCCAATGGCGCAGGATTGGCGGTTGTGTCTTTGATGATGGTTTGTACCAATTCCTGTTGCATGTTTATACTCTCCTATTTGTTATTCAGAAAAGATGTCAAAACTCTTTCCTTCGTTTTTCGAGATCTATGATGTGATTTCGGCGTTTATTATTTTCAGCAGGTTGAAATCTCCCTCCCGAACAACGTGAGGGAGCGGAGTTTCGACAAAAAGCTCTTCGAGACTTTGACCCACTACAGAGTATCCCCAATCATCGAATCGGCCGCCGCTGAGTCGGCTTTGGCGGCGCGGAGGGAGTCCTGAATCGCCACCAGTGAATCGGTAACCGCAATCACGGCATCCCAGAAACGATCCCAGTCGGCGATATCTCCATGATAATGCTCTTTGACCGCAAGCATTTCATCCAGTGTCACACCGTATGTATCCAATATCGAATCTCTCGCGGCGAAAAACGCCTCGCTGTCCAGACGGTGAATCTCCGCGGCCAGCGCGGTCTCGGCAATGACATTGACATATTTGCGATTGCTCTCGTCGATTCGTTTCTGATGCAAATCGGTCAGATAGAAATATCCGGCCACCACCAGACCAATCAAAATCAACACCGCAATAATCCGAATCAGCATGTCCAACCCAACTTTCGGTTGATATTCTCCGTAGAAGCTGTAAATTACCCCCGAACACAATAAAGGTCAAGCACGATATGGAATTATCATACCCGCCCGCCCGAAGAAAAAGCCGCGCGGTCAAAGCCGGCTCGGTAATTATCGGAGGCGGATTCCCAGTCAGTATTCAGTCGATGACCAACACCGACACGCGCGACGTGGAATCCACCGTCGCGCAGATCAAAAGTCTGACCGATGCCGGGTGTGAAATCGTCCGGGTGGCGGTTCTCGATGATTCTGCCGCGTCGAAGCTGGCCGAGATAAAATCGCGTATTTCCGTTCCGCTGGTGGCGGATATTCATTTCAAATACAAACTGGCACTTGAATCCATACGCCAGGGAGTCGACAAAATCCGTATCAATCCCGGCAATATCGGTGCGGATTGGAAGGTCGCTGAGGTCGCAAAAGCGGCCAAAGACGCCGGGATTCCGATTCGGGTCGGGGTCAATTCCGGGTCGCTTCCGAAGGATATCAAGGAAAAATACGGCCACGACAATCCCGAAGGATTCGTCGATGCCGCCCTTCGCCAGGTTGAATTACTCGAAAAACACGACTTTCATGATATCGTGATTGCGCTGAAATCCTCAAGCGTGACCACCACCTATTGGGCATATCACCTGATCGCCGAACGGGTCGATTTCCCGTTGCATCTCGGAATTACCGAAGCCGGCACCCGTCAGACCGGCACGATCAAGTCCGCAGTCGGCATCGGCGCCCTGCTACTGGGCGGCATCGGCGACACGATTAGGGTCTCTCTTTCGGCCGATCCGGTCGAGGAAATCAATGTCGCCAAGGCCCTTTTGAAGGCGCTCGAACTAAAAAAAGAGGGCGTAGAAATCATCGCCTGCCCCACGTGCGGACGATGTCAAATCAATGCCATCGCCTTGGCGGAGTCTATCGAACAAAAAACCCGGCATTATAAAACACCTCTGAAAGTGGCCGTGATGGGATGTGTGGTCAATGGGCCGGGCGAGGCATCCTCGGCCGACGTCGGCGTAACCGGGGGAAACGGGGTCGGTTTGCTTTTCAAAAAGGGCGAGATTATCCGTAAAATCCCCGAAGATCAACTAGAACAGGCCCTTCTCAACGAGATCGAATTGTTGACAAACGGCATTTAGGCCGAACATTTCCCCAAACTCACATATTTTTTCACAACAGTCGTATCGCCTTGTCATTCTTATTGTTACAAAATGTCATATTTTATATGATGTTATTGTATTATATCGCATATATTTACAAACAATACAACGGCTTTTCAATACGTACTCAACGGCATGTTGACAACTTATCCACATGATATTTGATAGTAAATTCGCCCGTAAGGCATTGATTTTTAAAGATTTCCATTGTGGATAACTATTTTTGATGTTATTATTGAATATATTCACATACACTAGGTAAATAAAATAACCATGATCCCAAAAGATATCGCCATACCGGAAATCCCACGTTTGCGGATTGAAACTATTCTTGAGATCCTTGCCATTTTGGGAGTAGTTCTAAGTCCGACTATTGTTGGAATAAACTGGTCTGATCTTCCGAATCGAGTCCCAAGTCACTTTGGCATTTCAGGGAGTGCGGACGGCTGGAGTGGCAGGTCATCACTCTTGATATTACCGGTGCTCATCCTCATAATATATGCCGTTCTCTCTTTCATAATACGATACCCTCTTAGCTTTAACTATCCGTGGGCAATAACTACTGATAACGTAATATCGCAAGTTCGTATTGCGCGGATTACTATTAGAATATTAAAGACGGAAGTAATCTGGTTGTTCCTGGTGATCGACTATATGACAATTCAGACAGCAAAAGGCAACATCGATGGACTCGGTGTTGCCTTTTTGCCAATTGTAATGGTTATTATTATTGGGACAATCGGGTATCAATTATTTCAGGCGTATAAGGCCAGATAACCATATCTCAAGTGACTCAATAATCTTTACGGTACCTCTAAAATTCAAAGACATCGAACTGCCCAAGCTTGATATACATCTTGCCCTTTTCGACCCTTACAACCAGCTCATCACCCTTGGCATTGACCGATCGTTTATGGGCCTCATTTGGTTCCGCCAGAGTAATTGTCCGCCAATTGGCCGAATCGATTTCATCCTCACCAAGCGGAACCCCCTCACGGTTATAACTAAAAACCGCAATAGATTCACCGTCGGCCTGATTAACCAACCGCATTTCTATTGAATCCCAGCCATCAAGGGGAAGACGAATATCCTCGCCGGCGTTGACTGATTTTTCGGTCATCTCCTGCCATTTCGCATTGGCCGTAATTTCGCCGCTTTCCACATAAAAAACAAACTCATCCGCCTCGATCGGGCTTTCGTGTCGGCGGGCACAAATCACGCCTTCCATGGAGGCATTGCCATAGCGGTTATTCCGATAAATGGGACGGCCATCTTTGAACGGCCTTATATAGGTTACCGCCTCGGTTTCATCGGTTGATTTGCATTTGACAGAAAGCGATTTATTCTTTTCGGGGATGACACGGATAATTTCTCCCGCTTTCATGGTTGTTTCGAACGGAGGAGTCATAATCGGCGCCGAGT
>CAZVNK010000359.1:0-3408 GCA_964628115.1 uncultured Ignavibacteriaceae bacterium
ACGGTTCCTGGTGCGACACGTCGTCAGCCACTCAGGACGTCTATGACCGCGACGTATTCATATCGTCCGGGCCGAACGGCGGCCTGACGACAATGATACAAAACTGGATTGCCGGCGACAATTACGGGCTGTTGCTTCAGGCGTCCTACAGCACCACGGTCAACTCCAGCGAAGCGACCAATGAAAGCCGCCGTCCCAATTTGTTCATTTCATACACTCCCGGGACGTCCGAACCGTCGCCGTTGCCTCGCCGCCGCCGTCAATTGTCGGGCGAAATCTCCGCAGAGAAAAGCGACACGCTGACGCAATGGTCTCGCGGCCCGACGTGCAAAAGGAGGAAATACAGATGAAGCGTTTACTGATTCTGGCATTTTTCGTTATGCTGATTTCGGCCGGTATATGCCGGGGGAGTGCGATCGTTACCAACTCAGCGACGCGGGACACGCTGTCCATTCCCTTTATGGCACTCGATTCCGTCGGTAATGCGGTCGATTTGAGCGCCGGAGATTCGGTGTATGTCGTGGTGTTTTATCCGGGGGGCGGCATTGCGTTCAAAGACTCGCTGGCGTACGACGATGGGAGTATCACGAGTTGCGACTGGGAGGATTTCACCGGCGGCAGTTCGTACGTGTACACCGAACGGGTCGCGGTGCTGGATGGGAGTAACCCGGTCAACGGCGTGTATACGTACATCCTGACGGTTGACGACAACTCTTCGGCCGATTTACTCACCACGTATACGGGGACGTTTCAGGTGGTCAACGCATCGCTGGAAAGTTCGCTGGATTCCGCCAGTTTCGCCCGGGTGGCGGTCGACAGCCTGCATCTGGTCATCGATTCGCTGTTGGCGGTGCTGGACAGCCTGCAATCACAGGCCGACTGGGTCGGCAACGTGCGTTTCACGTCGACCGACTCGACTCTGCGCCTGCGGGGTCTTCATCTGCGCGGAACCGCAAGCGGCGATACCGCCCTGGTGGCGCTTGGTTGCGGTACCGGGCCGGGCGTGGAGATTCGCAGTGGCTATGACGGGGGATTCGGCGCCCATATTACCGGATACGGCAATGCTCCGGGCATGCGGGTGGAATGCGATGCGGTGATGGGAACCGGTCAGGGGATGGAAATCTTAAGCGGCGGATATGGCGGAGACGGTTTGTACGTTCTGTCACACAAGGCCGACGGCATTAATATCTATTCGGCGGAAGGAAGGGATTTCAACGTTCGTTTCGACTCCGCCAATTACGTCGATTCGACCTTTCACGCCCGGTTGTTTACGTCGTCGTACTTCGATTCTTCTCAGGGTGAAGCGTCCGGATTGAGTGTCGGGGATATCTGGAGTTACGGTGATCGAGAAATCACCGGGGGATGGATCGATTCCAACCGCGCCGAAGCCGGGGGTGGCGGTGATTCCGCGTCGATTGCCCGCTGGGTGTGGAATACGCCGCAGGAGAATCACATCGGCGCGGGATCGTTTGGACGGTATCTTGACACCGAAATCAGCGCGGTCGGCACCGGCAATGGAATGTATGCCCGAACCGTGATCGCCTATGACAGTATATCGGCGCAACCGATCCCCGGGGTACGGATGTCGGTGCGGCCGCCGGATCAAAGCACGTTGTTGGCGCATGGCGTCGCGGACGTGCAGGGGCGATGTTGCTTTCATCTCGATGCCGACACGGTGGTGTTGATCGCGTTTGCTCCCGGCTACACGTTTGCCGGGTTCGACACGATGACGGTTGCCGACGCAGGAACGGATACCGTATATGGAACCGTCTTTAATCCCGGTGAACCGGCTATTCCGGTGCTCTGCCGGGTGTTCGGATTTCTCTACGATATCACCGGACAGCCGGAAGTCGACGCCGTCGTGGCGGCCCGCCTTCCGGTGGGTGTGTCCCGATATACGAGCGCCATTATAACGCCTTTGGAACGCTCGACCAAAACGGACAGCAATGGAGCTTTCACACTCGATCTGCTACCGTCATCGGTTCTCGTTCCGGACACGACACAATACGAAATTACCATCACGCTTGCCAACGGAACGGTTCTGCGGGAACGGGTGACCGTGCCGAATCAGAATTACTGGTTATTAACCTGGTAAAGGGGAGACAATGCAATGATACATTTGGCCGATTTGACGGGAGGAGGCATGCTGGCGGGATTGCTCTCGGACAATCTGATCGACTGGCTGGGCGGTCTCGGTGCGGTCTTAATGGCGGTGATTACGGTGCTGGCCAGACGCTACCTGGTGCCGCTTCTTGAAATCGAACGACGCCGTCGTTACGCCGCTTATATCGCCGCCATCGCCGACGACGTAACCGATGATCTGGTGCAACGCTATCCGGAAAAGGAATGGCTGGCCTACCTTGATGAGGCGGTGGACAAGATCATCGAAATTTGCGAAATCTCGCCGGAGGTGGCCGAGCGCGCCGCGCAGGCGGCCATTGCCCGCAAATAAAAACAGGGAGCCGTTCAAACGGCTCCCCGTCTTTTCAAACTGATTCCTGCGATTTTCAATAACAGGGTTGCGGCGCATTCCCGTAAATATGCTTGATGACGTAAATCACGTCGCTGAGATCGATATTGCCGTCGCAGTTGGCGTCGGCTCGTCCCGCTCCGCCTACCGGTTCCGGCCCTTCTTTGAATACGAATTCGATCAGATATAAAACATCGCCGAGATTGACCAGCTCATCGCCGTTGTAATCCCCGGCGACGAAAGTGGCGTCGTATTGAATCAAAACCGTCGCCGAGGCAGAATAACCCGTGGCGTCGGTTGCGGTGGCGGTGACAAAATACAGAGAATCCTGATCCAGACCGGTGTCGGTCCATTCCATCGACCAGTCGCCCGATACGTTGTCGGCGCCGATGGTGTACCGCGTGACGGTATGACTGTCGCCGACCAGAGTAATGATCAGATCAACCGGATGCCAATTTCCGCCATAATACACTTCGGCCCGGTCGATTCCGTCGCGCATGGTGGTGCCGAGCAGTTGACCGCTGATCGGGTCGGAGACGGTGATGGCGTATTGGCCCAGCGCATCTCCCACGCCGGAGACACCGGCGGTCGTCAGGTACAATCCGGGCGTACCCGAAAGAGCAAGAATCACGCTCTGTTCCCGTTCCTGAAACAGGGTGCGAAACAGCGCGTAATCCGGATTCCGATGTACGGCGACGTCGATTTCATCACCGTGCAACAGAATGTACTGATTCAATCCCAACAGGAACTGCTCGTCATACGTTCCGTCGTTTTCACGGGTTTGCATGGATTCCGCCAGTCGTTCCACTACCGTGTCGATGGACAGCGTGGTCACTCCCTCGCGCATGAGATAGCTGTATCCCCGGTCATACCAGTATTTGATTACTTTGCAGTTTTTGCCAACTTTTGATTTGGGTCTTAAATATGCGTTGGGACCA
>CAZVNK010000360.1:0-1343 GCA_964628115.1 uncultured Ignavibacteriaceae bacterium
AACCCCGCTCCGTCGTCGGGTGACGGCTCCCACGCCAGGGTCACGGAATGACCGTGGTCATTGTCCGTATCCATGACGGTGAGATTGCCGACCGGCGCCGGCATCGGAGTTGTCGTGATACTATCCGCCGGTTGCGTTTCTTCCGGGGTGTCCTGCGCGAGACCCGCCACGGGAAAACCCAGAAGGAAAACACAACAGACAATGAAAAACTTCAATTTCATAGACACCTCTGAATGTATATTAATTCAGCTTATTAATCCCAACCAATCCTGGAACAGGAACGTCAGTCGTCCCACCAGCAGAGAAATTCGTCCCATCACGGTGTAACCGAACGACGCCCCGAACGTAATCATCAGAATCCAAATCCCCACCCGGGAGCCGAATCCGAAAACGCCTTTGTGTTCCTTGGAAAAGAAGAAATAGATCAGTCCGCACATGACCCCGAGGAAAATCACCCAATTGCCGGCCATGGTGACGAACTGCCCTGATGCATTGAGACTGAGATGAGAGAAAAAGTGACCGGTCCCCTGCCAGTCCACCAACAGCGGCACGAATGTCGACGACACCTGCTCGATAAAATCCGAACGCAGATATCGCACCAGGTTGAAACCGGCCGTACTGCCGACGATAAACGCCAGCGGCCAGGCCGAAATCCATCCCATACTGCGCGACAGCCGCAACAACAGCATGACACCCAGAACGACCGGGATATAAAACGTCACGCTGTCGGGCAAAAACAGCAGGGCGTGCTCATCGGCAATCGGCGGAACCTTGAAAAAGGCCGAAAGCGAATCCGATATCCGGGGAATCAGGTTGCCGACAATAGTCGTCCAGAACCCCATACTCATCCAGTAAGCCGCTGAAACGCCGACAAACAAATGCTCGGCAAACTTGTAAAAGGGATTGTCTTTATACAGAAACGAAAAAATGGCAAGCGTCAGAAAGGCCGAAAACGTAATCAGAAATCCATGCCAGATATAGTTATCCTCGACACCCGTCAGGCTCGACGCTTTCGCGATCCAGCTGAACGCGAACAGCACCAGAACCGCCAGCATGATGATTACCGAAGATCGTTTCATTTGGCACCTCTTCGCCGACTCACGAAAAACGAAATATTGCCAAGCACGATAAAGGCCAGAATCACCACGTGTGCGAACGTCTGCGGACCCATCATACGTAGCCCCGGCTTGTCCACGTCCTCAAACTGCGAATAATGACGAACCAGTTCCGATTCGTACTCCGCGGCGCCTTTCACCCCGCCCAGCAATCCGAGCAACTGCTTGGGGTAATACGGATACAACTGCGGCGCCACGACCGCGGCCACGCCGACGCCGATCGGGACA
>CAZVNK010000360.1:1353-2305 GCA_964628115.1 uncultured Ignavibacteriaceae bacterium
CGGCTCCCACCGGGGTGTTGGCGGGATCCCCGACGAACAGCACCCACTCCTTGATACCGGGCTTGCCGCCGCCGATGGATATGATCAAATCGAGGTCACGGCATGATTTAATCTTGTCGAATATTTCAATACTGTCAAGCGGCACACTGTTGACATCGGTCGGAAACATCTTGCGGAAATTGGAAACGATCACGTTCAATACGCCTTCGTTGCCCGCCTTGTATCCCAGCTCGACATAGTCGATACCGTCGCGCTTGTCGGGGAACTCCGTATTCAGCACCGAGCGCATGGTCTGATTCAACAGCGACTGCCCGGTGGCCCACAGCGACATGAATATGACCTTGTGATTTTTCGCCATGCAATGACGCGTAAACGCGTCCGCCATCGGCTGAACCTCCGGCGCCATAGCCGGATCGAAATCGAACGATATCAATACCTTTGAACCCTCCGGCAGATTCTCGACCTTGTCGAACAGATTTTTCACCACCGGCGTGGGTTTCTCGGAAAACGTGATCGGAAACAGAATCGGCGCGGAAACCGAAATGAAAATAAACAAAAAGACGATGCGCCGGTCGACGTCGCGCGCCTTCAGGGATCGGAGCAACATCCAGACCATCCCGATCGCAATACAACCGAACGAAATCGATACGCCGATGGTCGACGTTGACAGTGCCAGAATCGGAGAGGTCATGCCCATTTACTTGTCCTCCCCCAGATAGGTTCGTTCGATCCCCAGAATAATCCGAATCGACATCGAAACCACTCCCAGACCGATACCGATCATGATCGCGCGTTGCCCCGCCAGATTCGGCGAGTTCATGATCCAGATCGCCAGATTGGGAATCTGTACAACCGACAGGCTATCGGGAACCCACGACGTCAGCATCACGCCGACTTAAAAAAACCAGTGAGCTGGATACCAGAGATGTTGTTGCCAGAGGGATATACAAAG
>CAZVNK010000360.1:2315-3407 GCA_964628115.1 uncultured Ignavibacteriaceae bacterium
CCCAATAGAATGATAAAGGCCGCGATTAGCAAAATTGTCGCCTCGCGATTCTTGGCCCGGAACGCGCGATAGGATGCCGACGCCACGAAAAACGCCAGCAGGGCATACATCGTCGATCCCAGCGGCACCAGAATATTATCGAACAACGTCTGGAAAAGCGAACCCTCGGCGGTCGGCGAGGCCGCGATGTCGCCCGGATTGCCCAGTTTGAACAATCCGATAATCAACACCACCGCCAATCCTACCAGTGTCACGATGGCATAGACCCAGTCCTGTTTGCGCTTTGATAATTTGGTTAGATGCACTCGCAGTAAATTGCCGCCGCCCAGGAAAAAGGCGAACACCGCGATACTATCGAAAAATAACGTAAACGTCTCTTTGAGCGATTCCATCGGTGGAATGAAAGTCGACACCACCAGCAGGGTGCCGATGAATAGCGTGATAACCAATGCCACCTGTCGTTTCATTCCCGCCTCAACTTGTTACTTGAAAAAGCACGTGCAGTTTATCCGAAAGCCATACGAACACGCCAAAATCCCATGCCTGCGCGATCGTCGTGACGATCACTCCCAGCAGAATAAAAACCACCTCCAGCGCCTTGCCGACGTCCTGTCCCTTCAGCGATCCCATCTGTTTCGGTTCGCCGGAAAGGTACGCCGACGCCGCGAACAGCTCCTCACCGATCAGCGTGAAATCACACGCCGCCACGAAAAACGGCAACTGCGCCGGACGCGCCGTGCCCGCGATCTGAATCGCCCCGATCGAATTGCCCGTCTCCGCCAGAATCAGCGATTCCGCGAAAAACGCCCCCAGCAAAAACGTCGTGGCCGGTTTTTCCCGAACCATCATACCGTCGACCGCCGCCACGTATCCGAACTGCTCGTCGGTGATATACGCCGCCATATCGTCGCTGTATCCGTCGGGACGCCCCGCCGCCATGTACGACGCCTTGATCGTCTCTCGCGCCGCCGTCATCACCAGCGACCGCGACACCGGGACGCTGATTTTCGTGTCATAATCGGCCACCACTCGCGAAACTCGTCCCAGTATGGTCAACGCCGCAATGGTCTGCACGTCGTCAATATCGAGAAT